>MGPV01000063.1:41827-44512 GCA_001797615.1 Deltaproteobacteria bacterium GWC2_65_14 | reverse complement strand
TTCCGTTCGGGACGCCTCGTCCGCCTCCGCTTCCTGGTCGCGGACCGCCCCGGGACCCTCGCCGCGCTGCTCGCCGCGGTCGCCCGGGAGCGCTCGAACGTCATCAGCATCGAGCATGACCGTCTCCCGTCCGACTGCCCGCCGGGGTTCTCCGCCGTGACTCTCCTGCTCGAGACGCGCGACCGGGCCCACGGCGAGGACCTCCGGGAAAACCTCATCGCGCAGGGGCTCCCGCCGACCTCCTGAATGGCCGGCGGCCTCCGAAGACCTGCACGTCGCCCACGCCGGGGACGGCCAGGAGCTCCTCACGGATCTCGTTCTCGGCCAGCAGGCGGATGTCGGCGAGGCTCTTGCGACTCCCCTCCCCGGGAGCGAGGGCCGGGGTGAGCAGGGGCCGGGCTGAATGATGGATCGCGAATCCCGTCCTTTCCTACCGCTGCCTTCGGAACCTGGGATGCCCGCATGCAACCGTTGCGCGGGGAGATGCAGAAGTTGCACGGCAGGAATGGCTTCCCGGGATGTTTTGCCTTCCGGATCGGGCGGTCGATCGAGAGGGGGGGAGACGGACCTTTCGGCGAATCCGGAGAAACGGGAAGGGAATCGGCACGATGCTCGATCGCAGGATGAGGTTGGGCGACCATGCGGCTAGGGCGTGCGCGGATGGCATGCTCCGTGCTGAGCAAGGAATCACCGCTGTAGCTCGGAGTAGCGAACCCGACACAACGGAATACTGCATGAAAGGAACGCGGATGATTCAAAAGAAGTCGATCTGGAAACGGTCCGAGGCCCTTGCGGTCCTCGGACTGGCGCTGGTCCTAGCCGCCTGCGGCGGTTCCACCGGAGGAGAAGTCACATCAACCCTCGATCCGTCAACGGCAAGCCTCGCTCCTCCGGCGGCAAGGACCGTCGTCGGGAAGCTGGACGCGGGGACCCCGCCGCCGGCAGGCGGCCAGTCGCTTGAGGCAGACCCTTCGGCCATGACGGGTGGAACGCAGGTGTCCCTCGACAACGGGACCGCAAGCGTGCCGGTCGGCCCGGACAGCACGTTTACCATGGCAGGCATCGGAGACGGGGACCACACGCTCTTTCTCCATCTCGGGAGCGGCGGAACCGCCGAGGTCCCCTTCCGGATGCTCGAGGGACGGGGCGTAAACCTCGGGACGGTGCGGGTACGGAACGGACGCATGGAGGGAATCACCGGCTTCGACGGGTACCATTTCGGATTCGTCGACTCCGATGGCGACGGAATCAACGACCTCTTCCGGGACGCGGACGGCGACGGGATCTGCGACAATAACGCCCTCTATGCCGGCTACCCGTACATGATGGAACGGGGATATGCGGACGGAAACGGCGACGGCGTAAACGACCGTTTCCGGGATGCGGACGGCGACGGCGTGAACGATCTGGACGGCATGCCGTACGGTCACGGATTCGGTTTCGCGGACGAAGACGGTGACGGGATCAACGACCTCTTCGCCGACGCGGACGGGGACGGGATCTGCGACCTCACGGGGATGCCGTACCGTCACCCCTTCGGCTACCGGGATGGGAACCACGACGGCCGGAACGACCTCTTCGCCGACGCGGACGGGGACGGGATCAACGACCTCACGGGGATGCCGTATGTGGGAATGCCCGGCTGGGTGGACCTGGACGGAGACGGGGCAAACGACTTCTTTCAGGATGCGGACGGCGACGGGATCAACGACATCACGGGAATGCCGTACGGGCACGGGTTCGGATGGGTCGACGCCGACCATGACGGCCGCAACGACCGGTTCGCCGACAGGGACGGCGATGCGAGAAACGACGGCCAGGCCGGGCCGTTCGCCCTAATGCACTACCGCTACGGCTACATGGCGCCTCACGCCGACGTCGACGGGGACGGGATCGACGACGTGTCGGAGATGCCGTTCGGGCACGGCTTCGGATGGGTGGACGCGGAGGCCGACGGGAGGAACGACGCCTTCCTCGACGCCGACGGGGACGGCGTGAACGACCTCACCGGGCACCAGTACGTCTCGGGGTTCGGACACGAGGCCGGCGACGGGGGAATGCATTTCCACGAACCGCTCGACTGGCCCATGGAGTCCCCTCACATGGGAGGAGGGATGATGTAGCCCTCCGCGACACGGTGGACGTTCCTTCCCTCCACGGTTGAGCGAGAACGGGGCGCCGGGAAACGTCCGGCGCCCCCTTTCCGTTCGTGAGCGTGCCGCGCGGAAAGGACGCCTCCAGGACCCCCGGGCGCCCGGAAGTCCGATACAATACTTCCTTGTCGATTCCCCGGGGCCCGGTCCCGGCCGGAAGGATTCTTGCCTCGATGCGCAGCGCCCTTCTCACCATCCTGCGGGCCGTGCTGGGATTGGTCCTCGTGGTCTCCTCCGCGGCCATCCTGTACGCCACGGCCCGGAACGCGGACAACGCTCGGATTCTTTCGGAGCGGTCCCTCGAGAGCACCGCCCTGGCGCTTTCCGCATTCGCGGAAAACGCCCTGCGGGCCGGAGGAGGACGGGAGACGGGCGAGGTCCGGGAGATCCTCTCGGACCGCGTGGTGGCCTACGCGCTGATCGCCTCCCGGGACGGAACGGTTCTCTTCCACACCAACCCCCGGCTGGCTGGGACCAGGCTTTCGGGAGATCCTTCCGGGGGAACCGGGGAACACGGGAAGGGATCCGGCCG
>MGPV01000063.1:38634-41821 GCA_001797615.1 Deltaproteobacteria bacterium GWC2_65_14 | reverse complement strand
GGGGGGGGGGGAGCACCCGAGCTGCTCCGACTGGTCCTGCACACCTCCCAGGCGGATCCGATCGTCGCCGGGGCGCATCGGATGTGGTGGACGGTCGGGGGCGTTCTCGCGTTATTGTGGACGGTGGGATTTTTCCTCGAGCGGGTGATCGCCCGGCAGGTCCGCCTCGCCGCGGAGGTGGAACGGCAGGAACAGATGGCCCTGATCGGGCGCATGACGTCCACGCTGGCCCACGAGATCCGGAACGCCCTCGGAAGCGTGAAAGGGTTCGCCCAACTGGTGGACGAGAAGACCCCCGGGTCGGATCCCCGGAAGGCAGGGCTCGCCGTCGTCCTGCAGGGGGCGGGAAGAATCGAGGCGATCGTGAACGAGCTGCTCCTGTTCTCGCGGGAAGAAACGTACGAGGCGGAAGCGGTCGACGTGGCGCACCTGGTCCGCGAGGTGGTACGTTCGGACGCCTCGACCTGGGGCGGCGCTGTCGACCTTTCCCTCCCCCCGGAATGCATCGCGAAGGCGGACCGGGAAAAGCTGCGCCGGGTCTTGGCGAATGGCGTCCGCAACTCCCTCCAAGCCATGGGAGATTCGGGGCATCTGGAGATCTCCTGCCTCGGGATGAAGCGGCGGATCGCCATCCGAATCGCGGACACGGGGCCGGGGATCCCGCCGGAGGAGACGGCCCGCCTGTTCACCCCCTTTCACACGACAAAGACGGACGGCACGGGGCTTGGACTAGCATATTCGAAGAAGGCGGTTGAAGGAATGGGCGGGCGGATCGACCTGTCGAACGGGGACGGCGGAGGCGCCGTCCTCACCATCCTGCTGCCGGCCGCAGAGGGAGATCTTCATGGGGAAGTCCGTACTGATCGTCGATGACGACGCCCCGATGCGCTCTTTCCTCTCGGCGGTGCTTCGGGAGGAGGGGCATAGGGTCGTGGAAGCGGGAAACGGGACGGAGGGGCTCGCCAAGCTCTCGGCGGGGGAGTTCGACCTGGTCGTGACGGACCTCCGGATGCCCGGCCTGTCCGGTCTCGACCTGTTGAGGGAGGGGAAACGGGCCAGCCCGGTCTCCAACTGGATCATCGTCACCGCCTACGGATCGATCGGAAGCGCCGTGGAGGCGATGAAGGCGGGAGCGTCCGACTACCTGACGAAGCCCTTCGGCAGCCCGGAGGAGCTCCGGCACGTCGTCCGGCGGGTGCTGCGGGAGGCGGACAAGGAAGCGCGGATCTCCCTGCTATCGGAGGAGCTCGGGAGCCGCTTTCCCCCGGTGGAAACGATCTTCCTGGGAGAGAGGATGGAGCCGGTGCACGGCCTGGTCCGGGAAGTGGCCCCCACGCCCGCAACCGTGCTGATCACGGGGGCGAGCGGGACAGGGAAGGAACTCGTCGCCCGCGCGATCCACCGCCTCAGCCCGAGGCGAAACGCCCCCTTCGTGGCCGTCCACCTTTCCTCCCTGCCGGAGGCGCTTCTCGAAAGCGAGCTCTTCGGCCATGAGCGGGGTGCGTTCACGGGGGCATCGGCTGCCCGAAAGGGGAGGTTCGAGCTTGCCGGGGGAGGAACCCTATTCCTCGACGAAATCGGAGAGATCGCTCCCGCGGTCCAGGTCAAGCTGCTCCGGGTCCTTCAGGAGCGGGAGATCGAACGGGTGGGGGGGGCGCTGCCCATCCCGGTCGACGTGCGGGTCCTGGCCGCGACGAACAGGGACCTCAGAGCCCAGGTCGCCTCGGGACGGTTCCGGGAAGACCTGTTCTACCGGCTCAACGTCTTCCCGATCGAGCTGCCTCCCCTGGCGCAACGGCGGGAGGCGATCCTTCCCCTTGCGGAATATTTCCGGGAGAAATTTTCCGCAGCCTTCGGAAAGCGGGTCACGGGGTTCTCGGAGGAAGCCGGATCGGCACTCCGGGACTACGGCTGGCCGGGAAATGTCCGGGAGCTGCAGAACGTGATCGAGCGGGCCGTGATCCTCTCCGGTGGGTCGGTCGAAGCGGAGCATCTGAATCTCGAACCCCTGGCCCTCCCCTCTTCCCCGCCGGGAGGGATCCTGCGGGAGACCGAGAGGGAAGCGATCCGCAACGTCCTGTCCGACGTCGGAGGAAACCGAAAGAACGCCGCGCGGATCCTCGGCATCTCCCTGCGGACGCTGCAGTACCGCATCAAGGAGTATGGGCTTTGAACGGGCGGTGCAATCCGTGCGCGACGGGGCGCAGTCTTTGCGCGTCTGCGCCTGCCCTAAGTAAAAGGATAAGGCACATATCTACGCGTTTCCGTGGAGGTTCCCAGCCATGAAATTCGCCGGCATCCTTCTTGCCTTTCTTTCGGACAGCGGTCAACTCCAAGAAGGAGGCAGCGAAGATGAAGAAGCGGCTTGGAACGGCAATCCTCGCGGCAACGATATCGGCCGTAGTGGCACTTCCTGCGGCAATGGCGGCGGGCGGGGCGGGGAGAGGCGCGGGATTCGGGTCCGGGTCCGGCGGCCGGAACCACTCACCGGTTCGGGCGCAGGAGCGCCTGCGCCTTCGCGACGGATCCTGCATCGACCCCGCCGGCCCCAAGGAGGGGGCGATGGAGAAAAGGGGGTTCACCTATGGCCCTGGTAACGGCACGGGGAACGGGGAAGACCGGCCGCTGGACGGGACCGGATACGGGGCCCCGGCGAATCGGTAACGGCCGGCCGAGCAGGCGGGGCGGGGCAGTTCGCGCCGCCCTGCTCCTCCTCGCCGTTTGGGTCACGGCGTTTCCGCTTCCCCTCGGGAAAGCCCACGCCGGCGATCCGGACACGGTCCTTCCGGGGAGCGGGATCCTCTATCCCGGGGGCTTCGACCCGAACACGGTCGGCGAAGTCCGGGGCAGGGCGTACGGGTTGCAGAGGCCAGACACCGGGCCGGTACGGTTCCGGCTCGAATCCGGCAATGGGACCTATGTGGTGATCGCCTCGCCGGGCTGGTTCTGGGACGACCTGAACGTGCAGATCCCCGAGGGAACGGAGATCCGCGTCCTGGGCTCCAAGTCCCTGGGCAGGGACGGCCGGCTTTACATCGTCGCCCAGGAGGTTGAGGTCCCGGGGGCGAGGAGGTCCCTCTCCCTCCGGGACGACGGCGGTCATCCCTTGTGGAAGAGCGCGGACCGTGGAGGAACGGGGCGGGGAGGCGGAATGGGCGGCATGGGGTCCGGCATGGGAAGGGGAATG
>MGPV01000063.1:22660-38613 GCA_001797615.1 Deltaproteobacteria bacterium GWC2_65_14 | reverse complement strand
CATTCCTTTCATGCGGGTTCCTGCTCTTGGCGACCCCCGCGCTCGCGGGGTGGGAGACGGGAGCCAGGATCGGCTTCGACACCAATGTGAACCGGGCGGTCGACGGGGGACAAGGAGACGGGTATCTCGCGGGATCCATCACGTACCAAAAGGAGCCATCGGGGGAGAGGCGATACGGGTTCACATTCTCCGCGTCCCTGGAAGGGGGGATGTTCTTCGACTTCACCGACCTGGGGTACGCGGCCGTGACGCTCGAACCGGGGATCGTCTATTTCCCCCAATGGTGGCTGACCCTGTCGGCTTCCCCGTTTGTCCGGGCCAGGGCCGTCGGGGACTCCGACCAGTCCGCCGTCTCGTTTGGGGGAAGGATCGCGTTCCGGGAACGGATCCGGCGGAACCTTTTCCTGGGCCAGCACTACCGGTTCACGGAGAACAGGGCCGAGGCGGCCCCTTTCTCCTACACGGAGCATGCGGCGGGACTCTCTCTCGGTGGAAACCTGTCGCAGAGGATCTACGGGGAAGGGGGCTACGAGTTCGCCCGCGGAGAGACCTTCCTGTCGTTGGAGGGCGGCGCGACGTCTTCCGCGGGCTTCGGGATGCACCGGAGATTCTCGGGGGTCTTTGGCTCCGATGTCGTCCGGGAGGAGGTCGACCGCCACACGTTCTCCCTCTCCTTTGCGGTCACCCTGTCCCCCTCGGCATTCGCCCAGGCGGGATACACGTTCTCCGGCTATGACGGCGAGTTCTCCTCCTTCACCTCCCATACGGGATACACGGGCGCCGGGTACCGGTTCTGACCGCTTCATCCCGTCCATCCGGTCTCATCGGACGGCCGGAGGGGCACGTCGCCTTGTGAAGGAGCGCCCACCGCGATGAGGTCTTTGCATCGGCTGGATGGAGGATACGGCCCGCCATGACGAAAAGACCGGCCCGGTTCCCTCGCCACCCTGCTCGCCGCAGTCGCCAGGGAACGGTCGAACGTGATCAGCATCGAGCACGACCGTCTCCCATCCGACTGCCCGCCGGGGTACTCGACCGTCGTCCTCCTCCTCGAGACACGCGACCGCGCCCACGGGGAGGAGCTTGCAGCCCGCCTGGAGGAGCAGGGATTCCGGAACACGATCTGACCTCTTCTGTTTCCGTTTCGGCCATCGCCACACCTTGCCGGGTCCCTCCGTCACGACCACCGAAAAGGGATCCCGCGCCGTGCTGTGGTCGTTCGCCGCCCTCTTCGCGACCGCGGCCTGGCAGGCGCAGGAGGCGCTCCTCCCCCCGTGTCCTCTTCTCCCGCCTCCCCTCCCCTTTCTGTAGGCAAGTATCCGACAGGTATGGTATTTTTGGTAATTATCCGGAGGTACCGCGAGAGGCACCCCCATGCGCTGGCGTCGTCCCGACAAGAAGAAATTTCTCGTGTTCCTGGCCGTGCTGGGCCCCGGGATCATCACGGCCTCGGTCGACAACGACGCGGGAGGGATCGCCACCTATTCGATCGCGGGAGCCCACTTCGGCTACTCGCTGCTGTGGACCCTCATCCCCATCACCGCGGCGCTGATCGTCGTGCAGGAGATGGTGGCCCGGATGGGGGTGGTCACCGGAAAGACGCTCGCGGACCTCATCCGGGAGAAGTTCGGCGTGCGCCCGACCTTCTTCCTTCTGGCCGCACTGCTCCTGGCGAACCTCGGCAACACCGTCGCGGAGTTCGCCGGCTGGGCCGCCGCGCTGGAGATCTTCGGGGTGAGCCGGTACCTCTCCGTGCCGATCGCCGCGGTTGCCGTCTGGTTCCTCGTGGTGAAGGGAACCTACCGGATCGTGGAGAAGATCTTCCTCATCGCAAGCACCCTCTACTTCACCTACGCGGTCTCCGCCTGGTTCGCCCATCCCCAGTGGGGCACCGTCGCGCGCGAAATGATGACGCCCCGCCTTTCGATGAATGGCGCCTACGTGATCCTGCTGATCGGGATGGTCGGGACGACGATCGCCCCCTGGATGCAGTTCTACCTCCAGTCGGCCGTGGTGGAGAAGCGGATCGAGGTGGAACAGTACCACCTGTGCCGGCTGGACGTCATCATCGGCTGCTTCGTGACCGCCATCGTGGCGTTCTCGATCATCGTGGCCTGCGGGGCGACGCTCTTCGCCTCCGGGGTCCAAATCACCGACGCGAAGGACGCAGCGATCGCGCTGGAGCCGCTCGCGGGCAGGTACGCCTCGGTGCTCTTCGCCATCGGGCTCGCGAACGCGTCGCTCTTCTCGGCCTCCATATTGCCGCTGGCCACCGCCTATTCCGTCTGCGAGGGAATGGGGTGGGAGTCGGGGGTCGACCGGGACTTCCGGACGGCGCCCCACTTCTTCTGGCTCTACACCGGGATCATCGTCGTCGGGGCGCTGCTGGTCCTCTACCCGGCGGCGCCGCTGATCCTGATCATGCTCTTCTCGCAGGTCGCCAACGGGATCCTGCTCCCCTTCGTCCTGGTCTTCATGCTGCGGCTGATCAACGACCGGGAGCTGATGGGAGAGTACGTGAACTCCCGGACCTTCAACGGGATCGCCTGGACGACGACGGTCGTGATGATCGCGCTCACGATCTTCCTGGTGATCCTTACCCTCTTCCCGGGGCTTCCCGCCCTGCTGGGACTGGGAGGCGGGGGAGGGTCCTGACGGAGGATCAGATCCTGCGCCTGCGGCGGCGCGACGCCGGAGGGAGCAGGAGATTCACGACGTCGTCGACGGTGACCACGCCGAGCAGGTGGCCCTCCTCGTCGACCACGGGCAGGGCGAGCAGGTTGTATTTTGAGATCGTCTCGGCGACCGCCTGCTGGTTCGCGTCCGCAGGGATGGTGATGAGCTTGGTGTGCATCACCTCGCCGAGCGTGCGGTCCTCCTCCACGAGGATCAGCTCCCGAAGGCCGACCACGCCGAGGAGCTTTTCCTCCTCCACCACGTAGATGTAGTAGATGGCCTCGATGTCGGTGGCCTCCTCCCGGAACTTCTCCACGGTTTCCCCGATCGTGAGGTGCGGAGGATAGGCGAGGTACTCGTTCGTCATCAGCCCTCCCGCGGTGTCCTCCTCGTGGCCGAGTAGCTCGTGGATATCCTCGGCCTCCTCCCGCTCGATCAGCCCGAGAAGCTCCTGGGCCTTTTCCCGGGAAAGGTCGGCGATCACGTCCGCCGCCTCGTCGGGGGGCATCCGCTCGATGACGTCCGCCGCCTGCTCGCGGTCCATGTCCGTGATCAGATCCGCCTGCACCTCAGGCTCCAGCTCGTGGAGCGCCTCGGCCGCGGTCTCGAGGTCGAGCTTCTCGAAGAAACCCTTCCGCTCGTCGGGCGAAAGCCCGCTGATGATGTGGGCGAGGTCCGCCGGGTGGAGGCTGGAGAGGGCCTGCCGGGTGACCGACAGGGTGAGCCGGTCCAGCTTCTCGTGGAGCGGCTGGATCAGCCCCCAGGAGATGAGCTGGTGCCCCAGCGGGTGACGGATGGCGCGGAAGAACGACTCCCCCTTCCGCTCGATCCCGAGGCGGCGGAGGATCCCGCGGACCCCCACGTCCACGTCGGTGACGCAGGCGGAGCCGTTCTCCTCGGAGAGCTTGACGTCGTTCACCCGCACCACCTTGGCGCCGTCGATGTCGACGATCTGCTTGTCGAGGAGGTCTTTCCCGATCAGGAGCTGGTCGCCCCCGGGGGAAAACTCGGAAAGCTCCGACTCCCTCTTTGCGGAGGAGATGATCCGCCGGTTGAAGATGCTCAGGTCCTCCCACGGGAGGTAGAGAAGCTTCTTCCGCTTCTCCAGGAGAAGCCCCGCCGCGCGGGGGTAGATCCCTCCCCCGACCACCGCGATGTCCCGGAGCTTCCCGATCTCCTCCCCCACCGGGTCGAGGACCGCCTTCCCGAGAACGTCGGCTACGAAGACTTCCCCGATGAGCGTCATCCCTTCCTTCCCCCGGCAGATCGGCATCCTGCGCCTCCAGTGTATTCGGGGGGGTTGAGCCAGGTCAAGGAACGGCGCGTCGCGGCGGTAGAGTATGGAGGCCATGTCCGAACCGGCCCTCGAACAGGCGGCGAAACCGCGCAGCGCGATCCGGGAGAACCCCTACCGGCTGCTTCCGACGGTCCGGTGGGCCGTCCAGGGCGCCTACCTTCTTTTCTTCCTCCTGGTGGGGTTCGAGTTCCACTCCTTCTACACCCAGATCGTTTCAGGGGGAGCGGTCACCGCCGGCCGGCCGCCGGCGGTCGAGGGGTTTCTCCCGATCAGCGCCCTGATCGGGCTCAAGCGCTTCCTGCTCACCGGCCACTACGACGAGGTGCACCCGGCGGGGCTCACGATCCTGATCGCGGCGGTCCTCTCCTCCCTCCTCGCCCGGAAGGTCTTCTGCTCCTGGGTCTGCCCCGTCGGGGGGATCTCCCGGGCGCTGGAGTGGCTCGGGAAGAAGACTCTCTGGAGGCGGCGGCAGAAGGAGACGCTGGTCCACCCCTGGGTCGACCTGCCCCTCGCCTCCCTCAAGTACCTGCTGCTCGCCTTCTTCTTCTGGGCGATCGTCCTGGGGATGGACCGGGTCGCCCTCTACGAGTTTCAGCACACCCCCTACAACTATGCCGCGGATGCCAAGATGCTTCTCTTCTTCACCGACATCTCCCGGACCGCGGCGGTCACCCTGGCGGTGCTCGCCCTCCTCTCGGTGGCGATCAAGCACTTCTGGTGCCGGTATCTCTGCCCGTACGGAGCGCTCCTGGGGCTGGTGAGCTGGATGTCGCCGCAGCGGGTCGTCCGGGACGCCAACGCCTGCATCGACTGCAAGGCCTGCACGAGGGCCTGCCCGGTGGAGATCACCGTGCACCGGAAGCCGTCGGTCTGGACCCCGGAGTGCACCGGCTGCATGTCCTGCGTGACCTCCTGCCCGGTGGAGGACTGCCTGACCGTCACCCGGAAGGGGAGAGACACGCTTTCCCCCTACCTGATCCCACTGGTCGGTCTCGGGACGATCTTCCTCCTCTGGGGGGTCGCCCGTGTCACGGGGCACTGGCACACCGATCTTCCCCTCTCCACGCTCGCCGACGCATACCGCCTGGCCCCCCGCCTCCTCCATCCATAATAAGAAACAGGAGCCTTCGGGCATCTTTTCTTCCTGAGATATTTCCTCCTTACCCAGGATATTCCTTGACAAGATGTCTCGACAAAAGTAATCTACTTTATCAATAGACATAGTGCCATATAGCGTATGAACACCTCTACACCTTATTTTCCGATGTTCTATCGGGCCGAAGGAGCCCCGGTCCTGGTCATTGGAGCGGGAAGGGTTGCGGAGAGGAAGATCCGGTTCCTTCTCCTGCGGAGAGCCAGGATCACCGTCGTCGCAAAGAAGTTCTCCCCCGCGATCGGCCGGATGGGAGAGGCGGGCGAAGTGATCGCGATCCGCAGTTCCTTCCGGAAGAATCATCTGGAGAAAAAGACGCTCGTCTTCGCCGCGACCGACGATCCGGACGTGAACCGGGCGGTTTTCCGGGAGGCGGTGCGACGGGGAATTCCGGTGAACGTGGCCGATTCCCCGGAGGAGTGCACCTTCATCCTCCCCGCCGTCGTGGATCATGAGGATTTCACTCTCGCGGTGTCCACGGCCGGTCGGCACCCCGGGGCGGCCCGGGCGATCCGGGAATTCCTGGAGGACCGGCGGGCTGAGATTTCGGTCCGAATGGAACGGGGCCGCAGGCGGAAAGGGATCCGCGCCGCCCGGGGCACGGTGTACATCGTCGGGGCGGGCCCGGGCGATCCGGACCTGCTGACCGTGCGGGCTTTGGGGCTCCTGCGAAGCGCGGACGCGGTGATCCACGACTACCTGGTGCCGCCCGAAATCCTCTCCCTCGCGCCCGAGAGGGCGAAGCGGATCTGCTACGCAAGGCGGGGCAGAACCTCCGGACACGGCTCGGTCCTGAAGCAGAAGGCGATCCACGACGCGATGGCCCGGTATGCCCGGGAAGGGAAGCGTGTCGTCCGGCTGAAGTCGGGGGATCCGCTGGTCTTCGGCCGGGGCGGGGAGGAGGCGGAATTCCTGGTTGCGGAGGGGATCCCCTTCGAGATCGTCCCGGGAATCACGGCGGCGATTGCCTGCGCGGCGGCGGCGAACCTCCCGCTGACTCACCGGAGGCTCTCCTCCTCCGTAACTCTCCTCGCGGGGCACGAGGCGGGAGAAAAGGAGGCTTCCGCGATCGACTGGAAGTGTCTCCCGAAGAACGGGACGCTCGCCGTCTACATGGGAGTGGGACGGGTCCGGACGTTGGGAGCAGAGCTCCTCCGCGCCGGCTTCCCGCCGGACACTCCGTTCCTGATCGTGGAGAACGGAACGCGCCGCGGACAGCGGATCGTCCGCGGTCAGCTCGTTGGCCTCGCCGGGATCGCGGAGGAGGCGGGCGTGACCTCGCCGGCGGTCCTGTTCGTGGGAAAAAGCGCGGGGGCGACCATCGTGAGGCAGGCCGACAACCGGAGGCGGCATGGATCGTTCGCGGAAAGTCTATGACGACGTATCGGAGTTGATCGGGTCGAGGGAGAACCCTACCCCCCTGGTCCGCCTGAAGCGGATCTCCCCCCCCGGCGGCGGAGAGATCCTGGTGAAACTGGAGTGGATGAACCCGTTCGGTTCCATCAAGGACCGCACCGCGAAGTATCTCCTCGAGGGGCTGTTCCGGGACGGGTCCCTCGCGGGCAAGAAGCTCGTGGAGCCCACCTCGGGGAACACGGGGATCGCGCTGGCCGCTCTGGCCAATCTGTCCGGGATCCCCTGCACGATCACGATCCCCTCCGGGGCACCCGAGGAGAAGATCACCCTGCTCCGGCTGCTGGGCGCCGAGGTGTGGCCCACACCGGACGACCTATGCCCGATCGACCACCCCAAGGACGGCGCGATTGCATTGGCCCGAGCCTTCGTCACCTCGGAGGCGACCCGGGATCTCTACGTCATGCCGAACCAGTACGAGAATCCCGACAACGTGCGGGCGCACTACGAGTCCACCGGGCCGGAGATCTGGGATCAGACCGAGGGGAAGGTCACCCACTTCTTCGCGGGGTACGGCACCTGCGGAACGATCACCGGCGTTGGGAAGTTCCTGAAGGAGAAAAACCGGGCGATCCGCGTCATCGCGATCGAGCCCGAGAAGGGGCACCGGATCTCGGGGCTGAAGAATTTCCAGGAGAGCAAGACCCCGGGGATTCTCGACCCTTCCGTGGTCGACAAGACGGTGCGGGTCCCGGACGAGCCGGCCTACCGGACGACGATCCGGCTCGCCCGGGAGGAAAGCCTCCTCGCGGGCCCCTCCACGGGCGCCATCGTATGGGCCGCGCTCCAGGAAAACTTTCCGGCGGGCGCGGTGGCGGTCTGCATCTCCCCCGACAACGCCTTCAAGTACGTGTCGTTTCTCTCCCCCGAGGTGGCGGGCGACGGCGCTCCGCAGGTGGAGCTGTCCCCGTGAAGCCGGAAGACTACGCGGAGCTGAAGAAGGGCGGGATGATGCGCCAGCGGGAGGCGGGTTTCTTCTCCGTCCGCCTCCACGTGGTCGGGGGAAGGCTCTCCACGGACCAGGTTCGGGCGATCCAGGTGGCCGCCGAGTGCTACGGGAGGGGGGAGGTCCACCTCACTGCGCGCCAGGGTGTGGAGATCCCGTACGTCCGGGCAGCCTATCTGTCCACGATCAAGGATTTCCTCGCACCCTCCGGCGTGGGCGTGGGAGTCTGCGGCCCCACGGTCCGCACGGTGACCGCCTGCCAGGGATGCCGCGTCTGCCCGAGCGGCGTGATCGACGCGCCGGAGCTCGCCGAAGCCGTCGACCGGGAGTTCTACGGGAAGTCCGCCCCCCACAAGTTCAAGGTCGGGATCTCGGGATGCGCGAACAACTGCCTCAAGGCCGAGGAGAACGACATCGGGATCAAGGGCTGGGTGGAGCCCCGGTGGACACGGGGACCGTGCAGCGTCTGCGGCATCTGCGAAACGGTCTGCCCCTCGAAGGCGGTCACCGTCTCCGCGGAACGGGGAACGGTAACGGTCGACCCGGCCGGCTGCATCGGGTGCGGGGACTGCATCGAGTCGTGCCCGAGCGGGGCCATGGAAGTCGGCGAACGGGGATACCGCCTGTACGCGGGCGGGAAGTTCGGGCGGATCCCCTTCCTCGGGCGCAGGATCCTCGGGATCCTGAGGACCCCCGAGGAGGTCGTCGCGGCGATCCGGAAGGTCCTCGAGTTCTACCGGGCCGAAGGGAGGCAGCGGGAGCGGTTCGGGGACACGCTCCACCGCACCGGCTTCGAGGCACTGGAATCGCACGCCGCGGAGAGAACGGGGGAAGCCACATGACCCCGACGCTGGACATCACGAAGGACGTCTGCCCGATGACCTTCGTCAAGGTGAAGATGGCGCTTTCGAAGATTCCAGCAGGAGGAAAGCTTGCCGTCCTGCTTGCGGAGGGAGCGTTGAAAAACGTGATCTCCTCCCTCAAGCAGGAGGGGCATCGGGTCGCGGAGGTTCACCGGAAGGATGCGTCCTATCTGCTCGTGGTGGAACGGGACGGCCGAGTCGCTTGACGGGAAAAATCACTATCTTTACAGTGGAGATTATAGAATAACCTCCGGAGGGGTCATGCGCCTGTCCAAAAAAACCGAATATGCCCTGCGGGCCCTGATCTACGCATCCCGGTTCCCAGAGGAAACAACCTTTCAAATCAAGGAGCTGGCGGAAAAAAACGGGATCCCGAAGAAATTCCTGGAGCTGATCCTGCTGGAGCTGAAAAACGGCGGGATCATGCGGAGCAAGCGGGGGGTCGGAGGAGGATACCTGCTTGCCCGGCGGCCGGAGACGATCCGTTCCTCCGAGATCATCCGGGTCATCGAGGGGCCCATCGCATCGGGGGAGCGGCGGAGGGGAGCCGGAAAGGCCGGTGCGGAGGAGAGCTCCCCGGCGGTCACCCGCCTCGTCCGGGAGGCCTCCGAAGCGGTCGGCACGGTGCTGGACCGCTGGACCCTGGCCGACCTCGCGCGGGAGGAGTCGGACGCCCAGGAGCGGAAAGCCCGAAACGTCATCTACCACATCTGATGCACGGAGAGGTCCCGGCGGAGCCGGAGGAGGGCGGGGGATGAAACGGAAGCGCTCGATCGAGACGGTTGCCGCGCAGGCGGGGGTGGGGGCCGACCGGGCCTACGGATCGGTGAGCGTCCCGATCTACCCGACCGCCATCTACCGGTACGACGCCTTCGGGAAGCACCGGGGGTTCGACTACTCCCGCTCGGAGAATCCCACCCGGCAGGCCGCGGAGAAGGCGCTCGCCGAACTGGAGGGAGGCACGAGGGCGTTCGCGTTCTCCTCCGGCATGGCCGCGGTTTCGGCGGTGATGACCCTGTTCGGTTCCGGAGACCGGATCCTCTGCTCGGACGACCTCTACGGGGGGACGTACCGGCTCTTCGAGCAGATCCTGAAGCGGAGCGGACTCTCCTTCGAGTATATCGACATGGGGGACACAGCAAAGGTCGCGCGGCGGATCGACCGGAAGACACGTGCCCTCTTCATCGAGACCCCGACGAACCCGCTCATGAAGATCGCGGATCTGCGCGGGGCCGCCCGGATCGCCCGGGAACGGGGGATCCTCTCCATCGTGGACAGCACCTTCATGTCGCCGATCCTGCAGCGACCGCTCGAGCTGGGGTCCGACATCGTGATCCACAGCGCGACCAAGTTCCTCGGCGGGCACAACGACCTGATCGGGGGCGCGGCGGTCGTGTCCGACCCGGAGCTGGGCGAGAAGATGCACTTCGCCCAAAAGGCGGTCGGCGCGGTCCTCTCCCCGTTCGACTGCTGGCTCCTCCTGCGCGGGATCAAGACGCTGCCGGTCCGGATCGCCCGGGCGCAGGAGACCGCCGGGGTCATGGCCGCCTTCCTGTCGGCCCACCCCTTCGTCCGGAAGGTCTTCTACCCCGGCCTCCCCGGCCACCTGCGCGCAGCGATGCACCGTTCGCAGTCCTCGGGACCCGGGGCGATCCTCTCCTTCGAGCTGGCCCGGGAAGAAGCCGTTCCCGCCTTCCTGAACTCCCTGAAGGTCGTCCTGCTGGCGGAGAGCCTGGGCGGCGTGGAGTCGCTCGTCACCCACCCCGCCACGATGACCCACGCGGACATCCCCCCGGAGGAGCAGGCCGAAGTAGGGCTGACCCCCGCCCTCGTACGGCTGTCGGTGGGGATGGAACACCCGGACGATCTGGTGGCGGATGTCGCGCAGGCGCTGCGAAGGGCTCAGCAGGGCTCCCGGCCCAGGACCGCGGGCAGGTAGATCCGGAACTCGCTCCCGGCGGATCCGACGGTGCGCACCATCCTGATGCAATCCGGACGACACTGGCGAAGGACTGACGCACCGCTCGGGCGGAGGGGGTTTTCCCCGCGGATCAGCGGGACCGATCCGCCTCCCCCGTGTCTTCGCCGGGAGACGGGGAGGCCAGCGTGCGTCCCACCTTCTGCTCAAGCCCCTCGATGCTGGGCACCTCCGCGAGTGCGGCACGATACTCCTCCTCGGTGACCATTCCGGCGGCGAACATCCTCCGCAGGATCCGGTCCGAGCGGGCCATCACCCGACCGAGTTTCCGGTAGGGATTGTAGACCCGGGGGCCAGGCAGCATGGCGGCCAGGAAGGAGCTCTCCCGAAGCGTCAACTCCAAGGGCTTCTTCCCGAAATAATAGGCAGACGCGTGGCCGACGCCGTAGACCATCGGGCCGAGCTCGACGACGTTCAGGTAGAGCTCCAGGATCCGGGACTTGGAGAGCCGGTCGTCGATCCGGCGCGCCAGCACGTACTCCTTGACCTTCCGCGAAATCGTCCTCTCCCGCGACAGGAACAGGTTCTTGGCGAGCTGCTGGGTGATCGTGCTCCCGCCGCGGGCGAGCCGGCCCTTCCGGAGGTCGTCCCGGATCGCCTTCCGGATCGCCTCGTGGTCGACCCCCTCGTGGGAGTAGAAGTTCGCGTCCTCCGAGACGATGACCGCATTTCTGAGGTACCCGGGAACCTAGGACACCGCCGTCCAGTGGGGGTTCCAGAGCACCATGGCGCCCCCGGCCAGCAGCGCGACCCGGCGAACGATCCGTGAGGCGGACATTCCGTGATTATAGCCCCCGGGTCAACCCCGAAGGTAGACGGCGGTGACCAGGGCGGCGATCCCCAGGGCGAGCGCCACCTTCGGCAGAATCACCTTCGACCGCTCCCGGATCGTTCCTTCCATCCCCCCCGTGGGGAGCGCTCCGGAGTCGATGTCGCAGGCACCGGGGATCGGGGAGCAGGAGGTCGTCTTCGGACAGACCGCGAAGACGACGAGCATCCCCCCCGTGAGCAGGATCTTGAGCAGGATCCAGCGCCCGGCCGTCGTGGCCCACAGCGCGGGGAGGGAACCGAGCAGAAGGTACGCCTTGACGGCCCCGCTGCCGACGAGCAGGACGATCGAGGAGCCGACCAGCTTGCGGAACCGGCGCTCCATGAGCGCCAGCAGAAATGCGCTCTGGAAACTCACCTCGTTCCTCCGGAATACGGGGTCCAGAACCGCGATGTGGAAGATCATCCCCCCGAGCCACGCGACGGCGGCGAGCAGGTGGATCGCGGTGAGCACGCCATGAACGATCGACATTCGGTTCGCCTCCCGGATTCCACTCTACCCCGGGACCGGGAAGATGCCCTTGACGCGGGTCAACCTCCGATCCCGACATCAGCGGAGCCGGTCGCCAGTGCCCCCGCGAATGTAGCCCCCGATCCTGAAGGCGCCCGGGATCGGCTTCGCCGCCTCGGAGGGAGCTCCGCTCCAAGACGGCTCCGCATCCTCGGAGGGAGGGGCTTGCTCCGCCGTCCCGACGGGGACCCTGCTCCACCCCCTGATCTCCCCCGGGAGTCCGCAAAGACTTCCATCTCCGCTCGCCCCCCCCTCCTGCGGGTGCTGCGCCGGCAATCGGGGACCTTGGCTCGCGGGGAGGTTCTTCGCAGCGCCGATTGACGCATGGGGGCGCCCGCCGTATGGTATCCGGATGCCGACCCGGGCCCTCCTCCTCATTCTCGTGTCCGCGGCCATGCACGCCGGCTGGAACCTGATCCTGAAGACGGCCCGGCACAAGCTCGCCTTCAACGTGTTCATGCACGCCTCCGCGGTCACCGTGTTTTCCCTCTTCTGGATCCTCTGGCAGGGATCGATCCCGCCCCCTCCAACGCCGGTCGTCTTCTTCGCGCTGGGGGCGGGGTTCTTCTTCGCGATCTACCATGTCTGCCTGACCGCCTCGTACGACCGCATGGACGTGTCGCTCGCCTACCCCCTCACCACCACCGGCCCTCTCTACATTCCGCTCTGGGCCTACATCTTCCTCGGGGAGCGGCTTTCCCTCCTGGGAGGCGCCGGGATCCTCGTCGTCTTCCTGGGCGCCTACATCCTGCAGATGCGGGAGATCTCCTGGGTGGAGCTCTCCTTTCCGCTGCGGAACATCCGCCTTCCCGGCGTGCTCCTCGCGCTCTCCGCGGGGGTGTTCTACTCGGTGGGGTCGATCGTGGACAAGCGGGCGGTCACGGTGGCGGACGTCTTCGTCTACACCTATTACCTGGATATCGCCCTGTTCCTCATCCTCGCGGCGAACGCGCTGCTCTCCGACGCACGACACCGGTTCGTCGAGGAGATCCGGGCCCACTCGGGACGGGGGATCGCAGCGGGGTTCGTCCTGTTCCTCTCGTTCACCACCTACCGGGTGGGGCTCCAGATGGCGAAGGTTTCGTACGCCACCTCGGTCCGGCAGGCCAGCGCCATCGTCGGCGTGATCGGCGGAATCCTGCTCTTCCGGGAGCGGTTCGGACGCATCCGTCTCTTCGGTGCGGCCCTCATCGTCCTGGGGGTCGCGTGCATCAAGCTGGGGTAGCGACATGACGCTCCGTTTCCCGACGCACTTCGCGCTGCTTCTCCTCGCCTCCTCCCTGGCGATCCTTCCGGCGTGCGATTCCTACTTTTTTTATCCGCAGCGGAACTTCGTGGCGAACCCGCACCTCGACCGCGTCTTCCACGAAGACCTGTTTTTCGAGGCGCCCGACGGCGTGCGGCTCCACGGATGGTTCCTCCGGCCTTACAAGGAGCCTCGCGGGACCATCCTTTTCCTTCACGGGAACGCGGAAAACATCAGCACCCACGTGGGCGCCGTCCTCTGGCTCGTCATGGAGGGGTATCAGGTCTTCCTCATCGACTACCGGGGATACGGGAGGTCCAAGGGAACGCCGGAGATGGAGGGGATCCACGTGGACGCTCTGGCGGCGATCGACCGGTTGTTCCGGACGGAGGGGGTCGACAAGGACCGCATCGTGGTCTTCGGGCAATCGCTGGGCGGGGCCGTCGCCGTGTACGCCGTCGCCAACTCCCCGCACCGGGACCGGATCCGGGCGCTGGTCATCGACAGCGCGTTTTCCGGATACCGGCGAATCGCGCGGGAAAAGATCGCCGAAGTGGTCCTCCTGTGGCCGTTCCAGGCCCCCCTCTCCCTTCTCGTTACGGACCGGTACAGCCCCTCCCGCTGGATCGGGCGGATCCGTCCCGTCCCCGTCCTCATCCTCCACGGAGATGCGGACAAGGTCGTTCCCGTCCGGCACGGGGAACGGCTCTACCGCCTCGCGGAAGAGCCGAAGCAGCTGTGGGTCGCCCCCGGAGCGGGGCATATCCGGGCGCTGTCCGACGGGAACCTGCGGAAACGGCTCCTTTCATACCTCGACTCCATCCTCCGGGGGCGGGAACGCGGGGAGACGGAACCGGGGGCACCGGAATCGTGGAAATCGTTTTCCCGGAAAACCGTTTCTTTTTCTGAAACCATCCTCCTCCCCCGGCATATGAGATGATAGATTCCTGTTTTCCACTATGTTGCAAAGGGAGGAACGAGATGAAACGGACACTGGGGATCGTCGCACTAATCCTGGTCTTCGCCTCCACCGCCTTCGCGGCGGATATGGGTGGAGTGGCCCGCAACAACACCGGTTGCGGCCTCGGCACGGTGCTCTTCCAGGCCAACGCCAACGACTCCAGCCTGCTCCAGGCCTTCCAGGCGACAACGAACGGCACGCTTGGGAACCAGACCTTCGGCATCTCCTCCGGTACGTCGGAGTGCAACCAGCCCAAGAAATTCGTCCAGAACGAGCGGCTCAACGAGTTCGTCTCCGCGAATCTCGACACCCTGGCGAAGGACATCGCCCAGGGGGGGGGAGAGTCGGTCCAGACCCTCGCGGAGCTGATGCAGGTCGCGCCGGAAAAGCGGGAAGCGTTCTACCGCAACCTGCAGACCCACTTCGCGGTAATCTTCCCCCGGGAGAACGTGGAGTACGCGCAGGTGGTCGATACGATCGTTCAGCTTTCTTCCTAACGGGCAACAGGCGGGAGGAGCCCCCTTCCGCAAGAGAATGCTATAAGAGGGTATGCTGCGCAAACTCGCATACCCTCTTGTTTTTCTTCTCTTGTTCTCTTCCCTGCCGGGAGCGGCGGAGACGACACCGTACCGCGACGAGCTGAAGGAGTCGGCGACAAGGCTTCATCTCCCGGACGACCGGTACTGGCACGTCCTCCTGCATTACAAGCCCGGACTGTTCGGCACGGAAAGCCTCGTCGACGACCGGAAATTCTTCCTCTCCCCGGACGGCAAGCACGACCCGTCGGCGGAGCTCGATGCCGCCATCGACGGGCTCTTCGCCGACGGCTTGGAGGAGCAGACCATCCCGAGATGCCGGTTCCCCGCCCGGTACGACTGGCTGATCCGGCGGCTTCCGGTCGACCTCACGAAGCTTCCGGAGGTCTCCTGCCCGACCCTCGAGGAACACCGCAAGAGGATCGATGCAAAATCCGCAAGCCTGATCTTCGCCTCGGGGCACATGAATGCCCCCGCCTCCATGTTCGGCCACACGTTTCTTCGATTCGACTCTTCCTACGAAAGCCCTCTCCTGTCGTACGCTGTGAACTACGCGGCCCAGATCGACCGGAGGGACAACGGTCTGGTCTATGCGGTAAAGGGGATCTTCGGGCTCTACCCGGGCTACTTTTCCATCCTCCCGTACTACGACAAGGTGAAGGAATACGGCAACATGGACCAGAGGGACCTCTGGGAGTACCGGCTGAACCTGACCGGAGAAGAGGTACAGCGGATGGTCCTGCACGTCCTGGAACTGCAGGGGATCTACTCGGACTATTTCTTTTTCAAGGAGAACTGCTCCTACGACCTGCTCTTCATCCTGGAGATCGGAGCCCCGGCGGCCACGCTCACCGACCGGTTCCACGGGTTCACCATCCCCATCGACACCGTAAAAGCCGCCCGGTCCGAGGGGCTGCTCTCCGATCCGGTCTTCCGCCCCTCCCAGGCCCGGAAGATCCGGCACATCGCTTCCTCCCTGGACGAGGCGGACATCGGGCGAGCCCGTTCGGTGCTCGACTACACCGTTGCCTCGAGGGAGATCCTTGCCGTCGATATACCCGACGCCTCAAAAGGGAGGATCCTCGACCTCGCCTCGGAAGCCGTCCAGCTGCGGTATGCCAAAGGGCAATACACGAAGGAAGAGTACCTGAGGCGGTTCCTGACGGTCCTGTCCGCACGGAGCACGATCCCGGCTGCGGGGAGCCTACTGACACCGATTCCGGCACCGGAGCAACCCGAAAGCGGCCACGGGTCCTCCAGGGTGTCGCTGGCGGCGGGCATCCGGGAAGAGGACCCCTTCCTGGAGCTGTCCGGCAGGCCGGCCTATCACGACCTCCTGGACGCGGACGACGGCTTCACCCCCGGGTCCCAGATCGAATTCTCCCGTGCGACGGGGCGCTACTACCCCGATACCGGGCGGTTCCGCCTGCAGGAGTGGGACCTTATCCACATCCTGTCGCTTGCCGGGCGGGACGACTTCTTCCGGCCGGTCTCCTGGAAATTCCGGACGGGGTTCGCGACCAAGCCGTTCCCGGGCGGACGGGA
>MGPV01000063.1:16366-22633 GCA_001797615.1 Deltaproteobacteria bacterium GWC2_65_14 | reverse complement strand
GGGCGGAATGGCCTGGGACATCCGCCCTCTCGGACTGGTCCACGTTCTGGTGGAAACGGAGGTGAACGTCGCCGGCAGGTACCGCCCCGATTACGCGGCGGGAGTCGGCCTGTCAGCCGGCATCCTGAGGCCGATGACGCGCTCCTGGAAAACCTTTCTTGCGGTGCGCCAGATGGCAGGCGTCCTGGGAGACGAAAGCCGGGGACGGGAATTTTCGGCGATCCTCCGCCAGGGAATCTCGCTCGGCCCTCGCCGGGCGATCTTTCTGGACGTCGGCCGGACCGTTTCCCCGGGACTTCACTACAACGAGGGGAAATTCTCCGTAAATTTCTACTTCTGATCGGGAGATTACTTCCGGTCGCCGGGAATCTCGCCCCTTCCGGAGATCATCGAACGGGAAACGAACCGGGAGGTCTCCAATGAACCGGCGGTTCCTGGCGGCATGCTTCATCCTGGCGGCGGGGTGCGCCGCTCCCCAGGTCCGGGAAAAGGCGGCCCCCCCCCGGCCGGGGGAACGGATCGTCTCCCTGAGGGCGGGAAGCTATTTCTTCGAGCCGGCGACCCTGGACCTACCGGAAGCCGAACCGGTCGTCCTGCGGGTCGCCAACGAAGCGACGCTGATCCCCCACTCCTTTGTCCTGGCCGGGCCCGACGGGAAGATCCTGTTCCGACAGGAACTTGAGAAGGGAGGGGAAACGATCCTCCGGCTTCCTCCCCTTGTGGCGGGAACCTACCTCTTCTACTGCGACCATTCGCTGCTGGGAACGACCCACCGCGGCAAGGGAATGGAGGGAACCTTCCAGGTGAAGGCGGGGCCGGAGGGCGGGAAGTAGGTGCCGGCCTCCTCTCGTTCTATCACGGGACGGAGTCGGAGAGGTCGAGAGGGAGGTGGATCGATGAAGACTCGGCTCGTTCTTGTTTTCGCACTGGTGGTGGCGGCATCGACCGCGAGCGGTGCGAAGGAGACGGAAGCCTCCAGGGCGCTGGCGGCCGCGGACTGGTCGAGGATGGAGACCGTGACGGTGACGCTCACGGAGCATGCGTTCACCCCATCCGCCGTGGCGCTCCGGGAAGGGGTCCCCACGAAGCTGGTGCTCCGGAACCAGGGGACAGAGCCCCATTATTTCGTCGCGGAGGAGTTTTTCGGGACCATCGCCAGCCGCAAGGTCCAGTCGTCCGACGGGGAGGTCAAGGCGCCCCGCTTCACCGCGGTCGAGGTCTACCCCGGAAAGACGATCGAGTGGTTCCTGGTCCCTCTCCGAAAAGGGAACTACGGCCTACTCTGCACGGTCAAGGGACACGCAGAGCGGGGGATGACCGGGACGATCGTGGTGAGGTAGGACTATCCGCCGATGTAGTCCTTGACCTTCTTGAGAAACGCTTCTGAAATCGGCTTGACGCGCCCCTTCGCGTAGTCGTACATCACCTGGACCGTCTCGGCCTCGGTGAATACCCGCCCCTCCCGCGGGTCGAACAATTCGGCCTGGAACCGGAAGGAGCTGCGGGCGACGTCGGTGACGTGCATCCGGAGGCGAACCTGGTCCTGGAGCACGATCGGAATCCGGTACCGGACGGTCGCCTCCGCCAGGATGAACTCGTAGTCCTCGACCCGTTTCGCCCCCAGCACCTCGGCAAAGAATTTCGCCCGGCCGATCTCGAAGAGGGTGAGCGTCACCGCGTTGTTCAGGTGCCCCATCGAATCGATGTCGGCGAACCGCAGGGGGATGTCGGTCTCGAAGACCTTCGCCGGGGCCTTGGGAAGCGTCCCCCGGAACGGCTCCCCCCACCGGCCGCGGAAGGCGATCTCCCCGGGATCCTTGCGCGTCCGGGGCCGCTCGTCCTTCTCCCGCGTTTCCTCGTCGAGCTCCTCGTGCCTTCCCGGGTACCCGACCGCGATCACGGAAATCGGGAGGAAATCCTCCGGCAGGGAGAGCGCCTCCTTCAGGGGGGCCTCCTTCCATCCCGCCATCGGGTGGACGAGAAGCCCCTGGTCCACCGCGCGGCAGAGCAGGCCCATCGTGGCCAGTCCCGTGTCGTGGTGGTGGTATTCCCGCGTTTCGACGACGGAGCCGTCCTCCTTCCGTGCGCCCGCGACGATCAGGACCGGCGCCTTCCTCGCCCAGCCGTTCCCCGGGTCGAGCGCCCCCTCGAGCGCGGCCCGCGCGGGATCGTCCTTCCCGACGATCACGAAGCGCCAGGGCTGGCGGTTCGCGCAGGAGGGCGATCCGCGCGCCGCCTCGACCATCCGCTCGATCTTTTCCGGCTCGACCGGCTTTTCCGAGAAGGCCCGCCGGCTTTGCCTCGCCGCGATCAGCCTGGAAAATTCCATCGGTTGGTTCCTCCTGCCGGAGAATTCCCGGGGATCACCGCGGACGCTTCCCGGTTGGAGCCGCCGGCTTCGTCGGCTTCCCGGGAGCCTTGCTCCGGCTTCCCTTTCTGCCGCCTGCCTTCTTCTTCCCCCGCGCCTTCTTGTAGGAAGGCGGGTTCGAGTGGGGATACCCGAAATAGCTGCTGAACGCCTCCTTCCCGACGTAGCTCCCCTTGATCTTCCAGCGGCTGCTGTTCACCACCAGGGCGGCCACCGCCAGCATCGGCCCCTCCACGGGGGCAACCCCGGCGAACCACTCGAAGCGCATCCGCGGCGACCACCCGGACACCGACCCGGTCTTCCCGGCCACCTCCATGTCCTGCAGCAGGGGGGTGGACGATGGAGACCCGAAGGCGCGGTGCGAGGTCCCGATCTCGATCGTCTTCACCATCATCCGGAGCAGGGCCTCGGCCGTCTCCGGGGTCACCGTGTCGCGCCACTTCGAGGGGCTGGCCTCGTAAAGCGCCTCTCCCCCCGGCTCCTCTATCCGCTCGACCAGGAACGGTTGGGGCATCTCGCCGGAGGAGCCGATCGCCGCCATGACCATCGCCATGTGCAGCGGCGACACGTAGACCTCGCCGAAGCCGGCCCCGGTCCGGGCCAGGTTGTACTCGTCGCGGGGGACCTCCCCCCGGCTCACCTCGACGGGAAGCCCGAACGGGATCCGCTGCCCGAACCCGAATTTCTCCATGTACTCCTCGAGGGCCTCTCCGCCGACGTGGTTCACCGCCACCTTGCCGAACACGCTGTTCGCCGATTTGGCGATCGCCTCCTCGAGCGACATCGCGGAGGCTCCGCGCCCCCTTTTCGCATGGATGTTCCTCCGGGTGATCCGGTAGATCCCCCCCCGGTAGACGATCTCCTCCCCGGGGGTGATCGTCCCCCTCTCGAGCGCGGCCGCCGCGGTGACCACCTTGATGAGGGAGGCAGCCGGATAGAGCGCCTTCAGGGGAAGCCAGGGGTCCGATTCCCCCCCCTTCCGGTACCCGACGAGCGCCAGGACCCGGCCCGTCTCCGGCTCGAGCGCGGCAAAAGCCCCGTAGGGGGGATCGTATTTCCGGAACAGTTCGAAGATGTCCCGCTGGAGCCGCTCGTCCAGCGTCAGGACGATCTTCGTCCCCGTCTCGGTCGTCCCCTCCGATTTGCCTGAGGCCAGGAGACGATGGAGCTCCCCCGGGGTGGCTCCATGGGCGACCGCTCCCTCCTCCTGCTCCGGGAGATCGCGGCCCGGGGGGCGCAGATGGAACCGGTTCGCCTCCCCGATCCCCCGGAAGATCCCCCATACGGCGACCGCGGCGGCGGCCCCGGCCAGGATCCTCACCCATGCCGCGCCGCGCCGACCGGTTTCCCTCACGGCTTCCTCACAAGCGAGACCAGCGCTTCCGAGTCCGGGGAGAATTCCGAACCGGCGAAATCTCCGGTGAACCGGATGTCGGAGAACCCGGCCCGGGAGAGCATCTCCCAGAGCTCGTCGGGGTAGAGAGGATGGAGGGAAATGTCGTTGTGGAAGATCCGGGGCTGCCCCCCGGTGGAGACCCGCAGCGCGGTCCGGAACCTCACTTTCCGAGGCCCCTCCCACGCATAGCCGCGCCGGAACTCGACCGCCCCGTCCGCGACGGTCATGAGGGGGAGGCTCGTCACGCCGTGGAGCAGGAGCCGATCATAGTTCAGGATCTGGAGGAGAAGCCTTCCTCCTCCCGACAGGACGGCGCAGGCGTCCCGGAGAAACCGGGCCGCCTCCTCCTGCGGGACATGGACGAGCGAGTTCCCCAGGCAGAGCAGGAGGTCGGCGGGAGGCTGGACCAGCCTCTCCGTGTCGGCGAAGCCGCCGACCTCGACGCGCGCAGCCGGCCAGCGGCCCAGTTTCTTCCGGGCCAACGCGACCAGGGCCGGATCGGGATCGAACCCGATGCACTCCGCGCCCGCCTGCGCGAAGGGGAGAAGCTGCGCTCCGGAGCCGCAGCCGGCGTCGGCCACCCGGCGGACCGGACCGGAGGAGAGAATCCTGTCGAAGAGGGCCTTCTGGGCCTCGGAAACCGGGAAGAGCGCGTCGTAGACGTCGCTCAGGTCTGTGTAGAACGCCAATCCCCCTCCTTCCTCCGCGAACCATTGTAGCAGGGGAGTTCCTGGGTCCGCGAAAGAAAAGATTGACGGAGTTGCCCCCCGCGGATATGTATTGTGAAGCAGGTTCAAGGGCTTCCAATAATTTCCACTCTGGAGGGGGATGATGAAACGGGGATCGCTGGCACTGCTGATTGGACTGTTTCTCGCGGGCCTCCTTGGCGGCCCGGCGCATGCGTTCGACCAGCCGCTCGTGAACTTCGGCCTGACCGACGTGCTGGATGGTGCGGTTCCGGGACCGGGAACCTACTTCTTCGAGTATATCCAGATCTACCAGTCCGGCGAGTTCAAGGACGAGAACGGGGACGGCATTCCCGGGAGCCCGCGCAACGGGTTCGTCCTCGCGATGAACCAGCTGGCGCATATATCCAAGATCCCACTGCTCGGAGGAAATCTCGGAATCGACTTCCTGCTGCCGATCGGGTCCCTCACCGCAGGGGGTACATTCGGCCCCGGCGGCCCCCCCATCTCCGCGAATCCGGGGGCCATCGGCGACTTCATCATCGGCCCGTTCATCCAGTGGTTCCCCCATAAACTTCTCGGTCGGCCCTTCCTGCACCGGTTCGAACTCGACTTTTTCCTGCCCACCGGGCATTACGACAGGAAATACACGATCAACCCGGGGGCGAACATCTTGACGATCGAGCCTTATTACGCCTTCACCTGGTTTCTGACCCCCCAGCTATCCACGTCTTGGCGGCTGCACTACACCTACAACACGAAGAACGACGACCCGTGGGAAGTCCTTCAGGCCCCCCCCTTCAACGTCAAGGAGGTAAAGCCCGGGCAACTGTTCCACTGCAACTACTCGCTGGAGTACGAGGTCGTCAAGAACCTGCGGGTCGCTGCCGCCGGATATTACCTCAAACAGTTGACCGACACCCAGTTCAACGGGAGCGACGTGTCCGGAAGGAAGGAACAGGTGTTCGCGATCGGGCCGGCCATCCACTGGGTCACGAAAAGCGGTTTCGTGTTCGCGCTGAAAACCGCCTTCGAATCCTCTGTGGAAAACCGGCCTCAGGGGAACCGCACCACCTTCCGGATGATCTACAAGTTCTGACCTCCCTGCCGGACAGTCCTCGCCCAAAATGCGGAGGGGGCCTTTTCCGGGCCCCCTTCATCGTTTCCATGGTCGGCGTTTCCCGGACTAAATCAGCACGCGTCGATTCTCCTCCGGGGGGAATCCCCCGTCGATCGGCGGGTGCCCCGGCGGAAGATTCATGCCGGGACGCCCGTGGAACGGTACGTTCCCCGGGAAGGTCTCGTCGGGACGGACCTTCGTCTCCGCGCATTCGCCCAGCCTGGCGACGATTCCATTCCCCTCCTGGGTGACGCACACCGGGGTCCCGTGGATGAAGATCTGGCTCGACGCCGGCGTGGTGAACGGCACCTCCTCATGCATCCCAAGGAACAGCAGCCCTCCGAGCAACCCTGCCAGCCCGACGGCAAGTATCGTTCTCACGTGGCCTCCTCGTACTCCCGTTTCAAATTAGGATGCAGGGGAATCCCGTGCGATTCCCCCGCGGGAACCTTTCTGGCAATGATTGCAAAATAGTTGCGTTTGCAATATAGTTGCAAACAGGAGGTTCGATGGGCACCGCGACCGAAAGGCTGCGCAGTCTCGGGGTTCCCGCGACGCGGGGACGCGGGGAGATCCTGCGGATCCTGACGGAAAGCCCGATTCCCCTCTCCCCCCGGGAGATCCTCGACCGGTTCCCCGCGCCCAAGCCCGATGCCTCCACGGTCTACCGGAACCTCTCCCTGCTTTCATCTCTCCA
>MGPV01000063.1:0-16355 GCA_001797615.1 Deltaproteobacteria bacterium GWC2_65_14 | reverse complement strand
GCGTCGCCCTCCACGAGAGGAGCCGCCGCTACGAGGCGGCCTCGGACGGGGTCCACCGGCACCGGGTCGTCTGCCGGGGATGCGGCCGGATCGAATCGTTCCAGCCGAAACGGTGCGACCTGACCGGGCTGGAGGAGGCGATCCGCAAGGGGCTCGGGTTTTCCGTGACGGACCATTCCCTCGAATTCTTCGGCTCCTGCCCGGACTGCGAAAACGGAGGGAAGGTGCGATGAGGAGGGCGTCGGCGCTGCTGGGGCTGCTCCTGCTGGCTGTTCCCCACGCAACCGCCGCGAAGGAGCCGGAACTGCGGGTGCTGACCTCGTTCCTGCCGATCTACCTGTTCGCCCAAAACGTCGCGGGGGACGCCCCGGGGATCTCGGTGGAGATGATGCTCCCCGCGGCCCTCGGATGCCCGCACGACTACGCCCTCACCCCCGGGGACATGCGCAAGATCGCCGCCGCGGACCTGTTCCTCGCGAACGGTCTCGGCATGGAGCATTTTCTGGGCGCCCCCGTCCGGAGGGCGAACCCGGGAATCCGGGTCGTGGAGACCGCCGCCGCGGTGACTCCGCTGCGGGAATCGGGCGGCCATCGCGACCGCCCGGACCCCGCGCACGGGGACGTGAACCCGCACACCTGGGTCAGCCCGCGGAACGCGATCCTCCAGGTCCGCGCCGTCGAGAAGGCCCTCGCGGAGGCGTCTCCCGGGAACGCCCCGGTCTTCCGCCGGAACGCGGAGGCCTACGTCGCAAGACTCGACGCGCTGGTGCGGGAGTTCGACGCGGCCGCGGGAGTCTTCCGGAACCGGAACATCATCGTATTCCACAACGTGTTCGACTACCTCGCCCGGGATCTCGGCCTTACGGTCGTCGGGCATATCGAGAAATCGCCGGGGCAGGGGCCTTCCGCGGGGGAGATCCAGGCGCTCGTCCGCCGGATCCGGGAGACCCGTGCGGCCGCGGTCTTCGCGGAGCCCCAGTATTCCTCCCGCCTCGCCGAAGCGGTCGCGCGGGAGGCGGGAATCCCGGTCCGCATGCTGGACCCGGTGGCGACCGGCTCCCTCTCCCTCACCGGCTACGAGGACGCGATGCGGTCCAACCTGGCGGTCCTTACGGAGGTCCTCTCGGGCCGATGAGCGGAGCAGTCCCCCATCACACGCTCGAGATCCGCAACCTCTCCGTGCAGGCGGGAGGAACGGAGATCCTCTCCGGGGTCGACGCCGACATCCGGTGCGGGGAGATCACCGCCCTGGTCGGGCCGAACGGTGCGGGGAAGACCACCCTGCTGCTCGCCATCCTGGGCCTGGTTCCCTACACCGGGGAGATCCGCTTCTGCCATGCGGAGGAGCACGGCCGGGGGACCCCCCGGATCGGCTACGTCCCCCAGCGGCTGGACTTCGACCGGAACACCCCGATGACGGTGCTCGACTTCTTCGCCATCACCTCGCAGGGGTATCCGGTGATCCTCGGGCACTCGAAATCGTCTCGCGCGGCGGCGCAGGAAAGCCTCTCCCGGGGGGGGGCGGCCCACCTGGTCTCCCGCCAGCTCGGAAAGCTCTCCGGCGGGGAGCTGCAGCGGGTCCTGCTCGCCCTTGCGCTTCGGGACGATCCCGACATCCTGCTGCTGGACGAGCCGGTCTCCGGGGTCGACATCGCGGGGGAGGAGCTGTTCTGCGAGTTCCTCGCGCAGATCCACCGGGAGTCCCGGTTCGGCCTGCTCCTGGTCAGCCACGACCTGTCGGTCGTCACGTCGCACGCCGACCGGGTGATCTGCCTGAACCGGTCGGTGGTCTGCCAGGGGGCCACCACGGAGACGCTCACCCCCGAAAACCTCGCCAGGATGTACGGAAGCGGGGCGCGCCTCTTCAGCCACGGGCATGCCGAGGGGCACGGCCACCTGCACGCCGGGGAGCGGAACGCGGGGGCGGGCGGGAAGGAGAGCTGACGATGGAAGCCCTGTTCGCCCCCGTCTTCGCCGTCATGGACCGGCTCCTCCCCTTCTCCTTCCTCGAGCCGGCTTTCATGAAGCGGGCGGTCCTGGCCATGCTCTTCGTGGCGCCCGCCGCGGCCGGGGTGGGAGTCCCCCTCGTGCACTACCGGATGGCCTTCTTCTCCGACGCGATCGGCCATTCGGCGTTCACGGGGGTGGCGCTGGGAGTCCTGCTCGGGATCGACCCGCTGCTGACCATGATCGCCTTCGGACTGTTCATCGCGTGGGCGATCACGGTGGTCCGGGGGAAGACCGAGCTCTCCCCGGACACGGTGATCGGGGTCTTCTTCTCGGCGGTGATCGCGTTGGGAATCGCGGTCATCTCCTACCGGAAGGGGCTCACGCGGAACCTCCAGGCCTACCTCTACGGGGATCTGCTCGCGGTCACGGAGGCGGAGCTGGCCTGGATGGGAGCAATCTTTCTAGGGGTCGGCGCCTACCTCTACCTCGCGTTCAACCGGCTCATGCTTCTGGGGATCCACGAGGGGTTCGCCCGTTCGAAGGGGGTCCCGGTCCGCTTCCTCGAGATCTCCTTCGCCCTCGTGGTCGCGCTGGTCGTCACGACGGCGATCCGCGCGGTGGGGATCCTCCTGGTCACCGCGCTGCTGGTCGTGCCGGCGGCGGCGGCGCGCAACGTCGCGCGGGGGACGGCGGCGGCCTTCTGGCTCGCCGTCGCGATCTCCCTGATCTCCGGGATTTCCGGAATCGCCGCATCCTACTACCTGGACACCGCAACCGGGGCCACGGTCGTCCTGTGCGCCTCGGGGCTTTTCGCGCTGACGGCGATCCTGCGGGGGAGCGTTCGGAGGGGCGCCGCCTGAAAACGGCCCGGTTGCGGGCGTCCCCGGGAACCGGACGCGCCGAGGCGATCGGGAAAAAAGAGCGGGGGGGAATCCTCCCCCCCCCCGCGGGGTTCAGGCGGAATGTACTGCGCACACACCCGGTGGGACCGGGAGGTCGGCAGGGATCATTCGGTCGGCTTGGTGTACTTCTCCCGCTCCCGCTCCATCGCCTCGCGGCCCGCGTCGTACGCGGCCCGGATGATCGACTTCTCCTCATCCATGAAGGATTCCACCCTCTTGCGGACGTCCGCCCCCAGCCCCTCGGTTTTCTTCCTGATATCCTCCGTGATGTCGCCGATCTTGGCCCGGGCTTCCTTCCCCGCGACGGGCGCGTAGAGAAGCGCAAGCCCCGCCCCGATCAACCCCCCTGCGAGAAACGCCACGAAGACGCCTCCTCCACTGCGGTTTCCGTTACCCATGATGCTCCTCCTTTCGAAAGACACGGTTTACGATATGGGAGATGGCGGCCCTGGCCCCCGCCATGCCGCCCGCCAGGTTCCCCAGGACCGGGACGACCGCGAACTGCAGGACGGAGGTCGCCGCGTCCAGCGTCGACCGGAACCCCTTCACCCCCTCCGTCATGTGCTGCACGTTCGCCGCGCTCGCCTCGAGGCGGGAGACGAACTTCCGGACCTCGGTGTTCGTTTCGCGGATATCCTCCGCCAGCGCCTCGAACTCCTTCAGCGTCCGTTCGACCTGCACCGACAGATTCTCCAAGGTTTTCAGGAGTCTCCAGATCGTCACCGCCGCCACCGCCGCCAGGGCGACGGCCGCGACGGAAAGCGCCGTCAGCAACACCAGCTGTCCGCTCATCCGGAACCTCCCGTTTGATAAGATATTGCGGCGTGTCCCACGGTTTCGTGCGTGATACGTACAAAATACAGGAAACTCCCGGCCTGCGCAACCGGGGCCTCGGTACGGTAGAATGAAGCGGCGGGAACCATCGGATCCGCACCATTGTCCAAGAGGTTGGAAGCGGGGAATCGTCGTGGACCGTTCCGGGGCAAGCACCAAACCGGTCGATCTCCTGGTGGAAGCCGTCCGCCAGGGGAAGCCCGGGGCGTTCGACGCGATCGTCCTGGCGCACCAGGACCGGGTCTATGCCTTCTGCACGCGGATGCTCTCGGACCGGGAGGAGGCGCTGGACGCCGCCCAGGAGGTGTTCCTCTCCGCCTACCGGAACCTGGGGGGATTCCGGGGGGAGGCGGCCCTCTCCACCTGGCTGCTGCGGATCGCCGCGAACCAGTGCCTGAACCGGATCCGGAGGCGGAAGGCCCAGACGGCCAGGGAGACGAGGTTCCCGGAGCCGGAAGACCCTCGGGACCCCCCGTTCCAGCCGCCCGGCAGGGAGGCGGACCGGCCGGACCGGATCGCCGAGAACCGGGAGACCGGGAAAATCCTGGAGGCGGCTCTGGGACACCTGGAGGAGGATTCGCGGATGCTCGTGCTGCTGTCGGACGTCGAGGAGCTGTCCTACGAGGAGATCTCCGACGCGGTGGGAATCCCGCTGGGTACGGTGAAATCGAAGCTGCACCGGGCGCGGATGGCGCTACGGAAACTGCTGGCGCCGGTGGTGTAAAGGATGCGCGCGATGGATTGCGACAAGGTACAGGAGCTGCTGACGGAGCATCTGGACGGCAGCCTGGGTGACGGGGAAGGAAGGGGGGTGGAGCTCCACCTGCGGGAGTGCCCCCGGTGCGCCGCCGAGGAGAAGGCCCTGAAGGAGACGCTGTCGCTTCTGCGGAGCCTCCCGCCGGAAAAGGCCCCCCCCGAGCTGCTGGAAGGGGTCCGGCAGAAGCTCGCCTTGGAGTCGCCGAAGCCGGCGGCCGGAAAGGGGCTCTTCGCCTCCCCCCGCATCCGGATCCCGATCGAGGCGGCCGCGGTAGTCCTTCTCTTTCTGCTCGTGTACGGAATCCAGAGGCAGTTCCCGGCGGCGGACCGTCCGGCCGCGCCCCCCCCGCGCGTGGAGTCCTCGAAGGCGCCCGCGGGCGAAGCGATCCTCCCCGCGGATCCCGCGGAGAGGAACCCGGCGGAACGGGAGGCCCCCGGGCGCCTGGCGTCGGCCCGGAACCCGGCACCCGGAAAGGACCGGATCGATGGAACCCGGGCGGCGGCGGAGCGGCCGGAAGAGGCCGCTGCCCCGAAGGCCCGGGCCGCCGGGCCGGAATCGCCGCGGATCGGCGAGGATCGCACGGAACCGTCCGGTGCATCCGGGTACCGGGCAGCGGAGCGGATGGACGCGAAGGAAGGCGCGGGAACATCGTCCCCGGTTGCAAGCGCCCCCCTGCCCGCCGTGCCGGCGACGCGGGTGAGCACCGGGGCGGAATCGGTCGTTCCCCGGGGTCGTGAAGAGGAGCGCGCAGAAGCGCCGGCTCCCTTCCGGGTCTTCGCCGCGCCACCCTCGCGGCTGGTGCGCCCCATGTCCTACGGCCGGGAGGTGATTCTGGAGGTTGCCGCCGAACAGCGTCCGGGTCTCGAGGAACGGATCGTCCGCGTGGTCGAAGGGTTCTCTGGATCGATCCTTCGGGAATGGCATTTCCTCGGTACGCCTCCCGGCGAGGCGGGCGGCGCCCCGGTCCTGGAGGGCCCGATGCGGATCCAAATCCCGGCCGGGTCTGCGGAGGCCTTCCTGACCGAATTGCGGAAACTGGGGACGATTCCTCCCGAGGGGATGCCGGCGAGCATCAACCTTCACGCGGGGCCGACGCAGGACATCGCAGCCTACACGGTACGGATCCGGGTCCGGTAGACGTTCCCCTCACCCTTCCGCGTCGCTTCGTCCGAACAGCGTCCTGTATTTCCGGCAACGGTCGAACTTGAGGTAGGGGATCACCTGCCGGGTCGCTTCCTCGCTCATCGGGAGAAACTTCCCCCGGGCCCGGACGCAGACCTTCCCGCCGCGGAGGATCTCGCCGGCGCTGTAGGCCACCCTCCCGGCATCCTCCTCGAGCCGGCTCACGATCTCGATCTCCTCCCCTACGGCGACCGGCGCCAGGTACTTCAGCGTCAGCTCGCCGGTCACGTACATCGGATGCTTCCGGCCGAACACGGTGGCCGCCCATCCCATCGACTCGTCCAGAAGGGCCGCGAGGATCCCCCCGTGCGCCACGTCCCGGTAGCCGTTGTGGCGGCCGGGAAGGACGACCCGGGTCCGCACCGCCTCTCCCTCCACGTAGAACCGGGTGCGCACGCCGCATTCGTTCTCGTCCCCGCAGACGAAGCAGCGGGTGGAATGGGGGAGGTACTCCCGGTCCGCGTCGCTCATTCGGCGCCTCCACGACGGTCTCCCTCCCTGCGGCATCCCTGCCAGCTTCCCCGCCTCCGCAGTTCCGCGGCGACATCCTGCGCCATCTCCCGGCTTCCCTTCTCCCAGCGGGGGGCGAGCAGGAGCTCCGGCGGGGCGGCCCCCATCAGCCGGAGCACCGCCACCTCGGAGGAGAGGCGCTCGAGGAACTCGACGCAGGCCGACAGGTACTCGCCATACTCCGGGACCTGGAGCCCCCCGTTGCGCCAGCGCTTCTCGTACCCGCTTCCCTCCACCACGTGGAAATGGTGCAGCTTCACTCCCTGGACATCCAGCTCCGCGAGGAGATCCGCCGCCGCCAGGAAGTTCTCCCGCGTGTCCCCGGGAAGGCCGTAGATCAGGTGAACCCCCGCGTCGAGGCCCCTCCCCCGGACCGCCCGGACCGCTTCCCGGAACTCGGCGACCGTGTGTCCCCGGCCGATCCCGGCCAGCACCTCGTCGGAGATCGACTGCAGCCCGATCTCCACCGAAACGTACCGCTCCCTCGCGATCTCCTCGAGCACGTCGAGGACCCCGGGCCCGAGGCAGTCGGGACGGGTGCCGACGATGATCCCGGCGACGTCGGGATGGGAGAAGGCCGCCCGGTAGCGCCGGTCGAGCTCCTCCGGGGAGGCATAGCTGTTGCTGTACCGCTGGAAATAGACGAGCAGGCGGCGGGCGGCTCGATGCCGTCCCGGGGAGGCGATCGTGCGCAGGACCTGCTCCTCCACCGGCAGCCCGGGAAAGAGGATCCCGCCGGTGAAGGAGTCGTTGTTGCAGTAGAGGCACCCCCCGGTCCCCCGGGTGCCGTCCCGGTTCGGGCAGGTAAATCCTCCGTCCACGCTGATCCGCACGGCCGTTTCGCCGAGCCGTCGCCGCAGGTAGGTGGCGTAGTTGTGGAACCTAAGATCCGGGTGCAGGGGAGGAAGCACTCGGCCTACCCCCTCACCCGCCGACGCGGGACATCGACTCGGGGAGGACCGGGGAGGCCCCCGGCACGCAGTAGCCGTGCCCCTCGGGCTTTTCCGTGACCGCCTTCCGGTACAGGTCGGCCACCGCCTCGTCCCCGTTCCCCTCCCGCAGGACCTTCCGGAGATCGAGCGTTTCCCGGCGGAAGAGGCAGCTGCGCAGGCGCCCGTCCGCGGTCACGCGGAGCCGGTTGCATTCGATGCAGAAGCTGCGGGAGATCGGCGAGATGATCCCGAGCCTCCCGGCGAAGCCGTCCGCCTCGTAGGAGACGGAGGGGGAATCGCCTCCAGCGCTCCGCTTTCGGACCCCCGGGAGCGACAGGATCCGCTCGCGGATCGCCTCCGCGGAGACATACCCGCCGGAGGGAAGACACCCGATCGGCATCCGCTCGATGAAGCGGACCTCGACCGGCGCCTCCCTCGCCATCGCGAAGAAATCCTCCATCTCCCCGGGGAGCAGCCCGTGCAGCAGCACGACGTTGATCTTGACGGGGGAAAGGCCCGCGGCAAGGGCCGCGTCGATCCCGGCGAGGACTTCCGGGAGATGGTCGCGCCGGGTGATCTCCCGGTACCGGTCCCTGCGGATCGTGTCCAGGCTGACGTTGACCCGGGAGAGGCCGGCCCCGCGCAGCGCTCCCGCGAGATCCCGAAGGCCGATCCCGTTCGTCGTCATGCAGAGGTCGGCAACCCCGCGCAGCTCCGAAATGCGGCGGATGAAGCCGACGACCCCGCGCCGGATCAGCGGCTCCCCTCCGGTGATCCGGACCTTCCCCACCCCGAGCGACAACGCCACCTGGACGGTCCGGATCAGCTCGTCGTAAGAGAGGATCTCGGCGGACGGCTTCAGGGAGATCCCCGAGGGGGGCATGCAGTAGACGCACCGGAGGTTGCATCGGTCGGTGATGGAGAGCCGGAGGTAATCGACCCGTCGGCCGAAGGAATCGAGCAACATCGTTTTATTGTACCAAAGCAGGAGGCGACGGGAAACGACCGGAAAGCTCCTTCCGGTGCTCCCGGATCTCCGTGAGCACCGCGTCGGGACACTCCGGCCGTCCCGCGGCGGGAGTTTCCCCGCCGGAACCGGCATTGCCCCGGATCGCGAGGCATCGGCGCTCCGCCTCCGCGAAGACCTCTTCGGCGCCCGGACGATGAAGCTTCATCCGCAGGACTCCCATCGTGTCGAGCAGCGGGGGGGTGCGGTGTTCCTCCGCCGCCAGGACCGCTTCCATCCGCGCCGCCGCGTCCTCCAGCCCCGTTCCCGACAGGATCGCCGCCCAGGCGAGGTTGTTCGACGCCCCGGGGTGACCGGGATGCAGCGAAAGCGCCTTCCGGTATTCCTCTCCCGCTTCGCGGTACTCCTTCCGCTCCATCCGGACGTTGCCCAGGTTGATCCGGGCCTGGACAAGTTTTTTGTCCTTGCGCAAGGCCCGCTCGTACTCCCGCGCGGCCAGGTCGAGCTCCCCCTTCCGCTCGTAGACCACGCCGAGATCGAGGTGCTCCTCCGCCGAGAGGGGATCCGAGAGCACGATGATCCGGGGAACCCGGCCGCAGCCCGTGAAAATCAGCGCCGCGAGAACCCACCCCAGGAAAAAGAGCGGGGCGGGGCGGATGGGGAAAGGGGATCCTCCGATTCGCCGGATGGGGATGCGCGGGACCGCGATCCCGGGGATTTCGATCACCGGGCCGTCCCTCTCACGACAAGCGCCAGCCGACCCATCCTCTCCCATTGGCGGTCCAGCTCGGCGAACGGGATGATCTTGCCGCTCTCGCTCCCGGAATGGGCCACCACCCCCTCCTCCGTGAATCCGTAGGCAACGAGGTAATGGGGGCGGCTGAACAGCCATCTCCCCAGATCGACGAGGAGGATCGGGGGAACCCCGGATCCGATCGCCTCCCGGAGGCCGGGCAGGTCGAGCGTCTCGATCTCCGCCGCCAATCCCCTCCTCCTGGCCGCCGCGGCGAGGTCGGTGATCAGCGTCCCCCGCAGCCCGCCCGTGCGGGTCTCCCGGACGATCTCGGCGGTCCGCGCATCCGCCCCGAAATACCGCAGGACCATCGCGAGGGAGGAGGGGCCGCAGCTGTCCTCCTCCTGGGGGAGGAACGGCACGCCGCGCAGGATGTGCGCCCGGGAGTTCGGAGGGAGCGTTTTCCCGGCCGGGGGAACGGCCCCCACGCATCCCCGGAAAAGGAAAAGGGCGCCGCCCACCAGCAGGACGGCGCCCGTGAACCGCCTCCCCATCGTCAGCGGACGACGATCTCCTTGTTCAGGAGCTTCATGATGACGATGATCAGGATGATGAGGATCGCGACGCCGATCAGGATGCCGACCCCGCTGTCGGCCCCCTCCGCGGCCCGGTCGGCGAGCGACGCCAGCCGGTGGAGGTCGCGATCGCTCATCGTGCGGATCTTGGCCATCGCCTCGTCGGGGGAAACCCCGTAGTCCACCAGCTTCTGGAGGACGACCTTCTGCTCCAGAAGCGCCTGAACCCTGGCGAGGTCGGCGGTCCGGACGGCCGTCCCGCTCCCTCCGTGGGAGACGATCAGACCCGCCACCGCCTCGCTCCGGATCGACCCCAGGACCCCCATGATCCCCGCCATGACCAGGGCCAGCGTGAAGAACCAACCTGCCCTTCGAATCGAACCCATCGCCCGACCTCCTTACCGGATTTCGAAACCGCCGCGAATTCCCGATTTCCAGTATCTTCCCAGAAAACGGGCATCGTGGCAAGACGGGATCAGCGGTACTTCGAGAGCAGCGTCTCCAGTTCCGCCAGCGCCTTCTCCATCTCCGCCCGGCAGGTGGCCTGGTCCTGGAGGCAGAGGCGGTCGGCATGCTCCAGCACTCCCGCCCATCGTTTCCGGTCCTCCCGCAGGACCGCGACGAATGCGTTGAACTCCGCGGCGAGCGGATGGATCTGGTCCCCCTGGCGGAAGAAGACCGGCCTCACGGGATCCCCGGAAACGTACCCCTCCAGCGCCCGCTCCATCCGGTAGATCGGCCCGGCGATCTTGTGCAGGGCGTAAATGCATAGAATCGCGACGGCCCCGCAGACGAGCAGGACGAACGCCAGCACGGAGATCGCGATGATGGGAAAGAGAAACTCGGCGAAGTGCCGCAGGGCGTGGAAGACGCTCGAGTAGTCCCCGGAGAGGCGCCTCGAGAACACCGTGAAGAGGATCAGGAAGAGGAACGCGGTCCCCAGCGCGAACAGGAGGGAGAGTCGCAGGAGAAAGCCCGCCATGTATCGACGTTCGAAGAACACGGGGGGCTGAAGGACCGGTTTGGGGGTCATGGAACGATCCTCCCGATCGCGACCTTGAGCCGGACCCACCGGAGCTGGAACTCCTCCGGGGAGAACGGTCCCTTCCGAAGAACCCCGACCTCCTCCCGGATCTCCCCGATCTGCCCGAGCGTGTGGCTGCGGACCGCGTCGAGCTGGGTCCCGAAGATCGTCACCTCCCGGAGGCCGGGGGCGTTCGCCGGCGAGGAGAGGTCCCCCTTCCCCGACATGCGGAGCACCTCCGTCAGGCGGGCCATGCCGTCGCGGATCCGCAGCACGAGGAGTACGAAGGCCGCGACGGCGGCGGCGGTCACCGCCGCGAACAGCACGGCAAGCTGGCGGACCATCTGCCTGCTGACGATCTCGTACGGGGTCCCGACCCGGAAGTGCCCCTGGAGCGAGGCGTCCCAGAGAGCTTCCCGGGATCCCCGGTAGAGAACCCAGGCGAACAGGGCGCCTCCCAGAAGGACCACCGCGGAAAAGACGAGCGCGGTCCCGACCTGGAGCCTCGGGTTGACGAGGACCGTCCTGCGCCGGTTCTGGTAAGGAAGGGGGCTCATAGGTAGGAATGGCACCCGTCGCAGAGCACGGCAAACCCTTTCTCCGGGTCCGACCGCCTCAGATAGAATGTTCGATACTTCGGCGTTCCCCCGGGTGCGGAAACCGACCTTTCCGGCTTCTGGGCGGGAAAGGCCCTGACTGTGGACAGAAACTCGCCATGCCCCCTGTGGCAGGTCAGGCAGAGGATCCTTCCCCCGTCGTCGAGCCGGTACTCCTCAGGAACCTTCATCTTCCAGTGTTTATCCCCGGGGCGTGCGTTGCGCGGATGGCTGCGCCCCAGCTCCTCGACACGATGGCATCCGAGGCAGAAAGCGTCGGCCCCGGGGAGGAACCGGTCCGGGTCCGGCTTCCCGCCGTTCTGCAGGTGGCACTGCGCGCAGAATTCCGGTTTCCGGAAATGGGCATGCGGATTCTCCCCCGGACGGCTCTCCGTCCGGCCCGGAAACAGGAAACAGGGCAAGATCGCCGCCAGCAGGAACAAGACCCGAACCAGACGCCTGGAGAACCCGTTCGTCAAGAGGCCCTGCTCCTCTCCGAGGTTCGGCCCTCTTCCCTATCCATCTCATACCGCATTCCCGGATCGATTCCAATCCGCATTTCAGAGCACCCGGACCGGCATGACGAACATCGGGAACCCCTGGAAGACCAGCTTCTTCTGGGCGAGAAATGCGGTCTGATTGTGGAGTACCCGGGTGATGAACGTTTCCTCCTCGAAGACGAGCTGCCCGGCGAAGAACATGATGTTGGAGAAATCCTTGGCGGTCTCCTCCGCCAGATGGCCGACCACATCGATCACGTCGGTGCCGACCTCGGACCGCGCTTCCGCGTAGTACCCGTGCCCTTTCACGAACTCGACATACTTTAGAAGCTGCGCCTTCAGGTCCTCGCCGAGATGGACTACCTCCTCCACCCCCTTGAACTTGCTGGAGTCGATGACCCCCGCGGAGAGAAACACGAAGTTCCGGAAGACTCCGGGGAAGGAGCGGACCACCGAGAAGAAGACATGCATCCCCATGCCGTTGTACCCCGAGACCAGGATGACGGCGGTGGGGGCGTCCCGGCGGAGAGCCGGCTCCTGCTCCGCCGGCACCGTCACGGGGGGGAGCATCGTCAGCAGCTCGTCGAGCCTCTGAAGCTGCTCCTGGGCCTTCCGGTAGTGTCTCCGGATCAGGAAGGCGGCGACGACGAACGACCCGGTAATGATCAGGGTCACCCATCCTCCCTCCGGGAACTTCGTCCACACCGTCAGGCAGAGGATCGAGGCGGTCAGCAGGAAGCCGACCCCGTTCATCCAGAGGCCGAACTTCCAGCCCTCCGCCGTCTCACGGTTCTTCCACCAGTGGACGCACATCCCGAACTGGGAGAGGGTGAAGGTGATGAACACGTTGATCGAGTACATGACCACCAGGTACTTCACCGATCCCCCGGTGAGGTAGAGCATCAGGTAGGCCATCCCCCCCATGAAGTAGACGCCGTACTTGGTCACCAGCCGCTCCGAGAGGTGGGCGAACCGGTGGGGCATGTAGGAGTCGATCGCCATGTTCGAGAGGACCTGCGGCCCGCCGAGGAACCCGGTCTGGGCGGCCACGAAGAGGAGGGCGGCCTCCGACGCCATGACGAAGGCCACGGTCCACGCCCCCGTCGAGGGCCCCCACAGCCCCTCCAGGAGTTTCCCGAAGAGCACGGCGTTGAGGGTCTTCCCCTCCAACGGCCGGACGTCGTTCAGGACATACCCCAGGAGGATCCCCCCCGCGATGAAGGAGAGGGAGATCGCCATGTAGAGCATCGCCTTCTTTCCCGTGTGGACCCTCGGCTCCCGCAGCGTCGGCATCGAGTTGCTGATCGCCTCGATTCCGGTGTAGGTTCCCGCGCCCATGGTGTAGGCGCGCACCAGGATCGCCCCGATCCCGAGCCAGCCGATCTCCCGGATCCCCTCCGTCAGGTCGGTCGAAACGACGGAGGCCACGGCCGGGAGCTCGGTCACATGGTGCCCCACCGCGTAGAGCACGAGCGGGATGTGGCTCAGCATGAAGGCCATGAAGATGGGGGTCAGGATCGCCACCGACTCCTTGACCCCCCGGAGGTTCATCCAGATGAGGGTCAGGATCACCAGGGCGATGAGCCAGAACTTGTAGACCCCCCAGGAAAGGGGCAGGAAGCTGAAGACGGCGTCCGCTCCCGCGGCCACGGAGATGGTGATCGTCAGGACGTAGTCGATGACCAGGGCCGACCCCGAGACGACCCCCGCCTTCTGCCCGAGCAGCTTGGAGGCGACGTTGTATCCGCCTGCACCCGAGGGGAAGACCTCGATGATCTGGGCGTAGCTTCCCGAAACGATGAAGATCGTGAAGACCGTCGCGATCGCGACGAAGATCGCGAGAACCTTGTGGCTGCCGAGGGCGAGGAAGGCCTCCTCGGGGCCATAGCAGGAGGAGGAGATCCCGTCGGCGCCCAGTCCCACCCAGGCGAAGAAGGCGATCAGGGAGATCCGGTGGAAGAGCTTCGGATCGAACAGGTCCCGGGGGGCCCCCAGGAGGAATCGCTTGGCGCGCTGGAAAAAGGATGGATTTCCCATGCTTCCTTACCGTCTCTTCCCCGCAGACGAAAATTTCCTAATTATACGCGGGGGCGCACGCACGGGAAAAAAGAAACGGGGGCCGTTCGCGGCCCCCCGTCCGGAGGTTAGGTTGACGGACAACGCGCCTCCCTTTCCGGATCGTATCGGATCCGGCGGCGGCGAACTTTAGGAAAAAGCCCGGAAGGGTCAATAGAACATCTCCTCGTCGGCCCGGGACATCGGATAGTGAAGCACCACCAGGTTGTGGAGCCGTCCCTTCTGGTCGTTCACGAAGTTGCGATGGAAGGCCACCCGCTCGAACCCCATCTTCTCGAAGGCCCGGATCGCCGCCTGCTGCTCCTCGATCGCCTCCGCCACCAGGTACTGCAGCGCCGCCTTCTCCCCGAGGTGCCGCATCTCGCGGATCATCGCGGTCCCCAGCCCCCGGTGCCGGAAATCCTCGGCGATCTGGATCCGGATCGTCCCGATCCGCTGCTTCCACCCGCTCCGGTTCCGGTGCAGCGTGGCGTCCCCGACCACCCGGTCTCCCTCCAGGGCGAAGATGGGGAGGACATGGTCGTACTCCAGCTTTTCCGCCCACTCCTCGATCACTTCCCGCCGGCTCGCGTCGTTCCGGAGGTACATCTTGTCCTCCGGGGGGATCCGCCGGAAGAAGTCCCAGAGCCGGTCCACGTCCTCCGGGACCATCGGGCGCAGGACCAACTGTGCGCCGTCCCGCAGGGTGATCTCCCGGGGGTACCGATCGAGTGCGATCATATCCTCCCTCCTTCGGCCGTTCTGTCGCTCACCATTCTTCCTTGAAGGGGACCTCCGCCGCATCGTACCACTCCGCGAACGCCATTGGATCGTGCGGGGGCCGTCCCTCCTCGTGGAGCAGGTCGTCGATCACCCGGTGCGCGTAGGACAGGGCATGGTCCATGAACCGGAGCAGGTCCGGGGAATCCTCCCGCGGGTCCCCCGCCTGGAAGGCCTCGAGCGCCAGGGCGAGGTCCCGCCTGGCCGCGGGGAGATCGCGCTTCCCCAGGAACTGGCCGGTCGCGCTCAGGTGTCTCCCGATCTGGTGGTAGGCCCGCCGGATGTCGATGGAGGAGGCGTCCATCTTCCTCCAGCGCCCGAAGTAGAGCTGGTCGTGACCGGCCCGCAGCTCGGCGAAGGCAAGCCCTTCGTAGGGGCAGGCTACTTTCCCGCCGGACCGTTCCAGCGCCTTCCGGGCGTCGTAGGTCAGCTCCGCGCCGCAACCGGGACACCGCATCCGGGACAGGGGCATGGGAAAAGTATAGCGCAGGCCGGAAAGGACAACGTACAAAGAACCCGGCAAGGGATTTCCGCGAGGGGATCCGGGCCTTCCTCGACAAGCGGCCGCCCGCCTTCCGGGGGGAGTAGCGGCTCCCCTCCTTCCCGCTTGACCTCTCCATGCATGTATGCCAGCATACATACATGGGCGGGCCGCTGACCGAAAAGCAACGGAAGGTGCTCTCCTTCCTGCGGGAGTTCACCCGCTCCCGCTCCTTCGCCCCCACCGCGAGGGAAATAGCCGACCGCTTTGGGATCGCCGAGAAAAACGCCTTCTATTACATGGATTTGCTGGAAAAAAAAGGGTATATCCGCCGGCGCCGGAACTCCCCCCGCCGGATCGAGTTCCTCGGAGAGGCGGCGCTTTCGGCCCCCCGGCGCGTCCCGGTTCTGGGACAGGTTCCCGCCGGGCACCCTCGGGAGGCGATCGAACGGGCCGGGGAGGAGATCCTGCTCGACCCTTCGCTGGCCGGCGAGGGGGAGATCTTCTCGCTGCGGGTCACCGGGGACAGCATGGTGGGGGCCCACATCTGCGAGGGGGACTACGTCGTGGTGCGGGTGCAGGAGAGCGCCGCGGACGGGGAAATCGTGGTCGCCGTCGTCGACGGGGAAGCCACCGTCAAGCGGCTCCGCCGGAGGAACGGGACCACCCTGCTCGAGGCGGCCAACCCGGCCTACCCCCCCATCCCCCTCTCTTCGGTCGGGCCTTCCGTCCGCATCGCCGGGAAAGTCGTCGGCGTCTTCCGGAAGCTGTAGACGCGCAGGAGACCGCCTTGCCCGGCGACGCGCCTCATCCGGGTCTTTCGTCCCCTCCGGCCGCGGAGATCGACCGGGCCTCCGCCCTCTGCCTGCGCCCCCCGCCGGGGAGGTTCGCCGGCCTCTTCGGGGCCGGCGCCCACCGGCTGGCGCTGCGCGCCCTGGCCCTTCCGCTGCTCTCCGGGGAGCCGGCGGTGATCGTGGACGGCGGAAACCGGTTCGACCCGTACGAGATCGTCCGTGCGGAGCGCGCGCTGGGCGGAAGCGGACGGGAGGCGCTCTCCCACCTGCTCGTATCCCGCGCCTTCACCTGCCACCAGATGGAGGCGCTGCTCTCCCGCCGCCTCGATCCCGCGCTGGCGCGGTCCGGCGCGCGCCTCGCCGTCGTCCTCGGCCTGCCGGAGACCTTCGCGGACGCCGACGTCCCGTTCGCCGAGGCCTGCCGGGTCTTCCGGGGCTGCCTCGCCGCGCTGCGCCGGAGCGCACGGGGAGGAACGCGCGTCGTCCTGGCCGGAGGGGAGATCCCGGCGGACGGCGGACGGGCCGGCTTCCTGCGGCATCTCGTCCGGGCCGCCGACCCGTGCCTCCTCCTGCGCCGGGAGGAGGATCGGGCGGGGACACTCCTGCAACGAAAGACTCAAGCCCAGGAGATGTCCCCGATGGGAGATGTCCCCCGGAAAGGGGTACGGTAATGGGCCGCACGGTGCTCTCCTTCACCCAGGAGCTCTACCGCGAGGAGGAGTCGTGGAAGGGATTCCGGCGCGCCCTGCGCCGGGAGGACCGGGAGCTGTTCGACGAGCTGTT
>MGPV01000062.1:68248-68521 GCA_001797615.1 Deltaproteobacteria bacterium GWC2_65_14 | reverse complement strand
CCGTCCTGCCCGGTGATCCCGGTGATCAGCGCCTTCGGCATCCCACCTCCTCAGAACTGGGACGTTCCTTAGAACTTTTCATCTCATCTCCCGGACAACAGGACGATAGAAAGACATTTTACCCCGTGAAGGTTCCAGAGCCTTCCCGCATGTCGCAAGATCTTAGGAACGGTCCCGGTTCTTAGGAACGTCCCGGTTCTTACTGTCCCTTTGCTTTCGTTTGGTTGAATTGTACACGTGCTGGGGGGGATAATTCAACGATGGACCCTGCCG
>MGPV01000062.1:67686-68188 GCA_001797615.1 Deltaproteobacteria bacterium GWC2_65_14 | reverse complement strand
GGACTGGCGCCGATCACCTTCGGGGCGGTCCCGGAGAAGCCGAACCTGCTCTGCCATGTCGGCGGGACGGAGGAGCCGGGGCTGGTCCTGATCCATCACATGGACGTGGTTCCCGCAAGGGCGCAGGAGTGGAGCGTCCCCCCCTTCTCCGCCGAGATCCGGGACGGGTACCTCTACGGCCGGGGGACGCTGGACACCAAGGGGCTCGGCATCGCCCACCTCTGCGCGGCGGTCGCGGCGGCGAAGTCCGGGCGTCTGCGCCGGAAGCTCTTCCTGGTGGCGAACTCCGACGAGGAGGTCGGGGGGAAGGAGGGGGCCGAGCACTTCGTCGCCAACCTCCCCGTCTCCTTCGGGCGCGCCTTCGGCCTGAACGAGGGGGGAGTGGGGGTCCGGGACATCTTCGGGGAGGGGAAGTTCTTCCTCGTGAACCTGTGGGAGAAGGGGCCGCTGTGGCTCACCCTTTCCGCCGAGGGGAGGGCGGGGCACGGCAGCCGCCCGTCGG
>MGPV01000062.1:66791-67636 GCA_001797615.1 Deltaproteobacteria bacterium GWC2_65_14 | reverse complement strand
CACCGGGACCCCGCGAGGCTGACCGAGCCGGTCCGCGAGATGCTGCGCGTGCTCCATGCGCAGGGGCGGATCGGACTGGACCCGGACGCGCTCTCCGGCGGACCGGGGGACGCCGACCGGCTGGAGGCCTTCGCCGCCGCGCACCCGGAGATCGACCCGCTGCTGCGGAACACCTTCGCCGTCACCACGCTGTCCGCCGGCTTCAAGCCGAACGTGATCCCCGCGAGCGCCCAGGGGACGGTCGACTGCCGGATCCTGCCGGGCGAGGACCCCGAGGCGGTCGCGGACCGGGTGCGGGAGATCGTCTCCGGCCTCGAGGTCCGCATCGAGCCCTCCTTCGCGGAGCGGCCGAACGGCTCGCCGCGCGGTCCCCTGTTCGACGCCCTCGAAGGCGCCATCCGGTCGGTCCACCCCGACGCCGTGATCCTCCCCTACATGTCGACCGGGTTCACCGATTCCCGCTTCTTCCGGTCGATCGGGGTCCCCACCTACGGGCTGATGCCGATCCTGCTGCCGCGGGAGGAGTTCGGCCGGATCCACGGGGTCGACGAGCGGATCCCGGTGGAAGGGATCGCGGAGATGGTGAGGATCCTCTCGGCGCTGATCGAGGGGTGGAACGGGGAAGGGGAGCCGGCTTGAGCTGCGGTCGCCGCCGGTCGATTCCTCCCGGCAAGGTACGTTATACTCCCCCATGATGCGAAAGGACGAACTGGTCGCCTTCCTGGACGCCCAGGCCCCCAAGGCCGACTATTGGAAGAGGAAGAACGCGTACTACCACCGGTTGGTGGAGCGCTTCCTCCGGTTCCACGTTCCTCCGGGGAGGTCCGTCCTGGAAATCGGATGCG
>MGPV01000062.1:45404-66712 GCA_001797615.1 Deltaproteobacteria bacterium GWC2_65_14 | reverse complement strand
GGACCTTCCCCTCTCCGAACCGTTCGACTACGTCATCCTCTCCGACGTGATCGGCTACCTGGAGGACGTCCAGCGGGCGTTCGAGGAGCTCCGGAAGGTCTGCCATCCCGGGACGCGCGTGATCATCACGTACTTCAACTACCTGTGGGAACCCATCCTGCGGGCGGGAGAGCGGCTCGGGATGAAACGGCCGCAGCCGTACCAGAACTGGCTCGCCATCGGGGACATCCAAAACCTGCTCTCCCTCACCGGTTTCCAGACCATCCGGCAGGGACACAAGCTCCTCCTTCCGATCCGCCTCCCAGTTCTCTCGCGGCTGTGCAACACGGTCCTCGCGAACCTCCCGCTGGTCCGGAGCCTGGCGCTCCTGCAGTTCACCATCGCGCGGCCGGCGCCCGTTCCCCGGGCGGAGGAAGAGCTCAGCTGTTCGGTCATCATCCCGGCGCGCAACGAAAAGGGGAACATCGAAGCGGCGGTCGCCCGGCTCCCCGACATGGGGCGGCACACCGAGGCGATCTTCGTGGAGGGAAACTCGTCGGACGGGACGGCGGACGAGATCGAGCGGGTGATCGCGGCCAGCCCGGACCGCGAGATCCGGCTCATCCGGCAGGGGGACGGGGTCGGAAAAGGGGACGCGGTGCGCAAGGGCTTCGCCGCCGCCACAGGCGACGTACTGATGATTTTGGACGCCGACCTCACCATGCCCCCGGAGGAACTCCCGAAATTCCTCCGCGCTTTGGCGTCGGGCAGGGGGGAGTTCATCAACGGGTCCCGCCTCGTCTACCCGATGGAGAAGCAGGCGATGCGGTTCCTGAACACCCTGGGGAACAAGTTCTTCAGCCTCGCCTTCACCTGGCTGCTGGACCAGCGGTTCAAGGACACCCTCTGCGGGACCAAGGTGCTCTACCGGAGGGACTACGAGCGGATCGCGGCGGGGAGGAGCTATTTCGGCGACTTCGACCCCTTCGGGGATTTCGACCTGATCTTCGGAGCGGCCAAGCTCGACCTCAAGATCGTCGAGGTCCCGATCCGCTACCGGGAGCGGGTCTACGGGACGACCCAGATCTCCCGGTTCCGCCACGGGTGGCTCCTGCTCCGGATGTGCCTCTTCGCCCTCCGGCGGATCAAGTTCGTCTGATCCGATGACGAAGGAAACCGTCCGCGACCATTTCGAGGCGATCGCCGGTGAGTACGACCGGTGGAAGGAACGGTCGTCGTACTACTATGAACTGCTGGCCGGGGCGTACCGGGAGTTCGTCCCGGAAGGATCCTCCGTCCTGGAGATCGGCTGCGGGACCGGGACGCTGCTCGCGTCGCTCCGCCCGCGCCGCGGGTTGGGAGTGGACGTCAGCCCGAAGATGGTAGCGATCGCCGCCGCGAAGTTCCCCGGTCTTTCTTTCCTCGTCGCGGACGCCGAGGCTCTCGATCTCGGGGAGACCTTCGAGTACATCATCGTTCCCGACGTGATCGAGCACCTCTCCGACGTGGGGGCGATGTTCCGGTCGGCCCGCCGCCACTGCGAAGCCGGCTCCCGGGTGATCGTTTCCTCCGTCAACCCCATATGGGCGCCGATCCTCCACCTCGCGGAGCGGCTCGGGCTCAAGATGCCCGAGGGAGAGCACCGCTGGCTCTCCTCCCGCGAACTGAAGGCGCTGGCGGGCGGGTCCGGGTTCGCCCTCCGTGAAGAGCACGGCAGGATCCTCCTGCCGAAACGGGTTCCCCTGCTGGCCCCTCTCCTGAACCGGCTGGCCTCAGACGTCCGGGGAGCAAGGCCCCTCTGTCTCACACAGCTGCTGGTTCTGGTTCCTCGATAAGCGGTGCGATTCTCCCTTTCCCTTCGCCGCGCCCGACAGGCAGCACCATGCACACCAGGAGGGGATACACCGCCAGGCCGAACCGGGGGTCACCCCAGAGAATCGCGTGCTCGATCCAATAGGACCAATAAAGAAGGGCGAGGAATCCGAAAACCGGGTCCACCGACCCCCGTGCCCATTGCCAGGTCCGAAACAGGAGGAAGAGGTAGAGCGGCATGTGGAACAGTCCGGAAAGGATCCAGAAGGAGGTCCGGTGCTCCCCGGGCCGAACGAGACCCTGGGCGATCCACCAGTCTCGGGGCGGCGCGGCGAACCGGACGGCATTCTTCACCACCCGCTCTCCCAGGAAGTGCCAGGGGTTCTCCCGAACGTACCTCCACAGCGCCGCCCGCCGCTCCGCGCCGTGCACCCCCTTCTCCCGGAGCTCCGCGACGAGCCGCTCGCCCGACGGGTCCGCGTGCTCCACGTTCCACTCGAGCAATCCCTCTCCCTGGTCATTCACAACGATGAACCGCTGGACGTGGAGGTAGTTGCGCACCGTCCAAGGCGCGATCACCGCCGCAAAACAGACCAGAAGCGCCGCCGCCTCCCAACCCCGCCAGGAGACGCGCCACCGCCCCGGCAGCAGTCCCATCCCGAGGAGAAGAAACGGCGCGAACCCGGTGACAGTCTTGGCCAGTGTCGCCAAACCCCAGGCCGCTCCGGCCAGGGCAGCGCGCCCGGGCGAGAGCGCCTTGACCAGGCGGATCGACAGCCACGCCGCCAGCGTGGTGAAGAGGAGCAGGGTCGGTTCCTGGAGGACGAAGACTACCCGGGTCACGAGCAGGGGGTTGACCGCCAGGAAGATCGCGCCTCCGAAGGCCCACCCCCGGGACCGCGTCACTTCCAGGAAGAGCAGGAACGCCGCCAGGACCCCGAGGGCGTGGACAAGGGATTGGAAAACGGCGGCGGAAAGGACGGACGAGGTGCCCGTCGCCGCGAACCATCCGCCCAGCAGCAACGAGAAGAGCGGAGGACGGTACACCGCGGGGGTCGCGCCGTCGTAGCTGAACCCGGCACCGGCAGCCACATTGCGGGCCAGGGCGAGATACTCCACGGCGTCGTTCTTCACCTCGGGGAGGGGAAAGGAAACAATGAAGACCAGGCAGGCCCCCAACGCGAGGAGGAACAGCGTCAGCGGCGTCCAGGACCGGGCGGGCAGCCTCATACCCCTCCCTCGGGCCGCCCTCCATCCTCCGCCAGCGGGGTCGTCCGTGAAATCCCGTCTTCCGCGAAGTGCGGCGCCTCATTCCCGCGGAGCCGATCCATACCGAGCGCGAGGAGCACTGCGAGCGCGACGGGAAGCATCGCCAGGCCGTAGCGCGGCGTACCCCACGTGAGGGCGTGCTCGGCCCAGTAGAGGAGGCCGAACGCCGCAAGGAATCCGGTATGTGCACCGGGCCCTTTGCGACTCCACATCCCAAGTCCGATGGGGATCAGCAGGAAGAGACCCCGGTAGAGATAGTCGTGGACCGTCCAGTACCACGGTCGCTTCTCGCCGGGGCCGTACCTTCCCCGCTCCCACCACCAGTCCCGGGCCGGGCCGGTGAAGTGGAAGGCCTTGCGCACGACCCCGTCGACGAGGAAGTACCGGGGATGCTCAAGGACATAGCCCCATAATGCCGCTCTCCGCGCCTCCGGGTCGAGCCCTCGTTCCCGGAGTTCCCCGACAAACCGGTTCCCCGGGACCGCCCCCGGCGGGTCTGCGTGCTTCACGTTCCACTCGAGGAGCCCGTACCCCTGGTCGTTGACCGGGATGAACCGGCCGAAGTGAAGCTGATTGCGCAGGGTCCAGGGCGCGACCGCCGCCGCGAAACAGACCAGGAGCGCCGCGACCTCCTTGCCGCGGAGGGACCACCCCAGGCGACCGGGAAAAAACCGCATCGCCAAAAGGAGGAAGGGCGCGAACCAGGCCACGACCTTGGCCAGCGTCGCCAATCCCCAGGCCGCCCCGGCCAGCCCCGCCCGCGCCGCAGACGGCTCCTTGACCAGGCGCACGGAGAGCAGAGCTCCCAGCGTCGTGAAGAGGAGAAGCGTCGGCTCCTGGAGGACGAAGACCACCCGGGTGACCAGCAGCGGGTTGACGGCCAGGAAGAGCGCGCCCCCGAAAGCCCAGGCCCGGCGCGGCGCCACCTCCAGGAAGAGGAGGAACGCCGCCAGGACCCCGAGGGCGTGGACAAGGGTTTGGAAAACGGCGGCGGAAAGGACGGACGAGGTGCCCGTCGCCGCGAACCATCCGCCCAGCAGCAACGAGAAGAGCGGCGGGCGGTACACCGCGGGGCTCGCGCCGTCGTAGCTGAACCCGGCACCGGCGGCCACGTTGCGGGCCAGGGCGAGATACTCCACGGCGTCGTTCTTCACCTCGGGCAGGGGGTAGGCCGCCAGAAAGACAAGGCTCGCCCCGAGGGAGAGAAGGACCAGCGCCGCGCAAGAAATGGCGACCCTGCGGGATGGTGGCCGATTCATCCGGTGCCCCCGCTCACCGGAAGCCGCCGAACCGGTCCCGGATCCAGGCCGCGCATTCCCCGGCCTTCTCCAGGGAGAACCACTCGGGGGCGGAAATCCGCAGGACCGCGGCCGATGCGGCGACGCCGGCCGGGAACTTCAGGATCAGGCTCAGGGCGGGATTCCCGGACCAGGGGGGAATCATGACCATCCCCGCGGCCAGCGAGACCGCGGCCGATGCGCCAAGCACCTTCCACGGAACCGGGAGAAAGAACCGTGCCTGGGCCGCCCGCATCACCCCCGCGGCAATCAGCCCGTAACTCGCGCAGGTCGCCATCGCCGCCCCGGTTCCCCCCAGCGGCGGGACGAGAAGAAGGTTCATGCCCAGGTTCAACAGGGCGCCTGCCACCCACCAGCCGATCGAAGGGGTCAGGTCCTTCTTCAGGACCAGCCCGGTGTTGGCGAGCGAGGAAATCCCGTAAAAGAAGATCCCGCCCGCGATCCAGGGGACAACCATCGTCCCCCCATGGAACCTCGGGTCCGCGATCAGGCGGATCACATCCCCTCCGGCAGCGGAGACCGCGATCCAGGCCACCATGAGACCCGACGCGAGACGGGCCCATAGCACCCCGATCCTCGGGAAGGATTCCGCCCCCGCGGATTCATACTCGCGGGTCATCTCCGGGAACCAGGTCAGCGTAATCGCACTGTTCAGCATGATCCCGACCATTCCCACCGTCGAGGCGAAGGCGTACACCCCGAGCTCGGCGGAACTCCGCACGTAGGCGATGATCCAGCGGTCCGCCGACCCCATGAGCCAGAAGACCGGAGCCGTGACCGCGCCCGCCGCCCCGAGACGGAGAATGTCCCTCCGGTGGAGTCGGGAAAGCCCCGACGGCACGAGCACCGTTTTCGCCCCGGGGAGACCCGCCACCCATGCCCCGGCGGCCACGCCGGCCGCGGACCCGACCAGGAGGGACCATGCGTCCTTTCTCCAATAGAGGGCGAGAAGGATCGCCAGGAGCGCCCCGACCGCCCCTGTCACGACCATGGAGACGGCGATGCGGAGATATCCGCCCAGGAGTCTCCGCCGGGTCGTGGCCATGACGCTCAAGACGCCGAGCAGGGTCCCTGCAACCACCATCACCGCAAGGGAAGGGGAAAGCCCGGCCCGCCCGCTCCACCACCACCAGCCGGTCCCGGCGGCTGTCGCCACGCACAGGGAGGCAAGGAGCGAAAAGCGCCAGCAGAACCGCTCCACCGCCTGGGATTCATCCGAACCCCCTGCGAAGAAAAACCGCGCGTAGGACTGATCCACTCCCAGCAGGCCGGCCGTCATCGCGAGGGCGGTGACGGTGGACAGGAGCGCCACGACGCCATAGGGGGAGGGACCGAGGGCCGCCGTCAGGATCGGGGCCGAAACGAGAGTCAGCAGTTTGCTCACGCCCCCCGCGGCCGCAAGGAGGCCTGTGCCCCCTACCACCGTCCTGGCAAGGAACCCTCCCCGCGTTTCCTCTCTCCCTGCCCCCTTCTTCATTTCTTCATGCCCATCCGAATTTCCTTACGCCCCTCCGACGGCGAACCGCGCCACCATGGAGGTGCCGTAATAGCCCATCCGTTCGAACAGCCCGAGCCGCCGGTGCAGGGCGCAGAGCCGGTCGGAAAGCAGCAGGCGCCGGAGGAGCCGGCCCGCCCAGATCCCCAGGAAATCCCCCGCGAGGGGAATCCCCACCGTCCGTTTCCGCACGCCTTCCCGCAGCGCATCCCGCGGCACGCTATGATCCACCGGCTCGAACGTCAGGGCATGCAGCCGCACGCCGAGGAGCTCCGCGAGCCTGCGGACCGGATCCGGGGACCAACGGGAAAGATGGTGGGGTGGGCAGTCCAGAGGCTCCCGTGCATCGCGCACGGAACGCACCCGGTTCGGCAGGGAAAGGAACAGCTCCCCCCCGGGGCGCAGGCAGCGGAGAACCGTCCGTAGAAATGGCACCGGTTCGGGAAGATGCTCCACGATGTGGAAAGCGCACGCCGCGTCGAATGCGCCCCCGTGGCGTTCCGCAAACTCCTCAAGGTCACAGGACGCCACTTCCACTCCCCTCGCACCGGCCTCCCGCGCCGCCAGGGGATTCCGTTCCACCCCCGCAATCCGCCCTGCCAGTTCCGAAATCCCGAGAAGGAAGTCCCCCCTCCCGCAGCCGACGTCAAGGACCGACCAGCCCGGGCGGATCCTCTCCTTCACCCATCCGAACTCCCACTTCCACGAGGCATAGTAGAGCGGACTCTCCCCCAGCTCCCGGTAAAAATCCTCGTCCCCCGCCGAGGCGGGGTGGAAGAACTGCAGGCCGCATTCCTCGCACTCCAGAAGGGAGGTACTATCGCACGGAGTGTTCCGCCGGACCACCTCGTCGGAGAATCGTGCCTGCCACTCCGTGGCCAGCCGCAACCATATCTCGCGGTATGGAATTGCCTCGAGAAAATGGGTGCTCGATCCCCCGCAGCAGGGGCATGAGGCGGCAACCGGGGAAGAGAAGTCCTGATCCACTTGGGGAAAAATACCACAGTTCTCTCCGGGGACGCCACTCGCGCCGGGTTCCCGCATCGCGAACCGCCGGGGCGTTGACCCGGCCATGGGAATCGGACACACTTCTTGTTGGCCGGACCACCGTCCGGAGGAGGAGGCGGACATCGCGAATCCGACACCCGTCGCCTACGTGCTCCCCGGCCTGGGCCGCGGGGGGACGGAGAAACATGTCCGGGACCTCGCCGCGGGGATCGACCGGATGAAGTTCTCGCCGTGCGTGATCAGCACCGCGGGCGGGGGGCCGATGGCGAAGGAGTTCGCGGCCCTGGACATCCCAGTCCATCTCCTCGAGTACAAAGGAATCCGCCTGAAACCGGGACCGGGGCCTTCCCTGCTCCGGGAGGCCCGGGCCTTCTTCCGCTCCTTCGCGCAGATCCTGAGGACCCGCGATGTCCGGATCCTCCACGCCTACCTCCCCGCGGCGAACGTCCTGGGGATGATCGCCGCGACGATCTGCCGCACCCCCGTGAAAATCGTCAGCAAGCGGGCTCTCTGCCGGTACAAGGAGGGGCATCCCGTCTACTCGTTCTTCGAGAACCTGGCGAACCTGGCGGCGGACGCGGTCCTGGTGAACTCCCGTGCGGTCGCCGAGGACGTGAGAAGGACGGAGAGGTTCTGCGGCCGGAAGATCTTCCTCGTCTACAACGGGATCGAGGCCCCGGAAGTTCCCCCTGGCGCGGGGTCCCCCTCCCCGCCGGCGGACCTCGGCCTGCCCCCGGACGCTCCTCTGGTCACCTACGTCGCGAACCTCCGGGAGGACAAGGCGCACCTGTGCCTCGTGGAGGCGGCGCGGGAGGTCGTCTCCGCCGTGCCGGCGGCCAGATTCCTGCTCGTGGGCCGCGAGGGAAGCGAGGCGGCGGCGGTCCGGGAACGGATCCGGGAGCTCGACCTCGAACCGAACGTATTCGTGACGGGGCCCCGCGGGGACATTCCGGCGATCCTTGCGGCATCCCGGCTCGCGGCGCACCCGGGGGAGCAGGAAGGCCTGTCCAACGCCATCCTGGAGGCGATGGCCGCGGGCCTTCCCGTCGTGGCCTCCCGCGCGGGGGGAAATCCGGAGACGGTCCTGGACGGGGAAACGGGGATCCTCTTCCCCCCGGGGGATGCCGCCGCGCTCGCGGCCGCGATCCGCTCCCTGCTCGAGGACCCCGCCCGGGGAGAGAGGCTGGGCGGGGCCGGGCTGGACCGAGTGCGGCAACGGTTTTCCATAAGCCGGATGGTGGAGCAGGTCGAGCGCACCTACATGGAATTGTTTGAAAGGAGGCCGCTCTCGTGCCGGACATAGCTTCCCCGGGAATCCGGGGGAAGCCGACGCGGATCGTGTTCCTCCTGCCGAACGTCGAGTCCGGGGGCACCGAGCGGCAGCTGCTCGCGCTCGTCCGCCGGATCGACCGCGCCCGGTTCTCCGCGTCGCTGTTCACCACGGCCGGGGGCGGATCGCTGCATGGGGAGTTCTCGGAGCTTCTCCCGGTGAGGGTGTTCGGGGACCCGTCGCATGGAAGAAGGTTCCGGACCGGGCCGCTCGAGCATCTCCGGACCATCGCGAAGCTCGCCGCCATCCTCCGGAAGGAACGTCCCGACATCCTCCACGCCTACCTGCCGGCAGCGAACGTCATCGGCCCCGTGGCGGCCCGGATCGCCGGCGTACCCCGGGTGATCGTGAGCAAGCGGGCGCTGGCGAACTACAAGGAGAGCTATCCCCTCCTGCGGAAGGTCGAGCCGCTCGGAAACCGCCTGGCCGACGTGATCCTGGTGAACTCGGACGCCGTGCGGCGCGACGTGGAGCGGACGGAGCGGAACTGGGAGGGGAAGTTCCGGAGGATCTACAACGGGGTGGCCTCCGTCGTCCCCTGGACGGAGGAGGAGAAGGAGGCGTTCCGCGCCCGGGAGGAGATCCCCTCGGGCGCCGGGGTCGTCCTGTGCGTCTCGAATTTCTACCCCTACAAGGGGCACCTGGAGCTGATCGAGGCGGCGGGGAGGGTGGCGTCCCAGGTTCCCGATGTCGTATTCCTGCTTGTCGGACGGGATGCCGGTACGCTGGAGGCGTGCCGTAGCCTGGCCCGGGAGAAAGGGCTGGATCGCCACATCCGGTTCCTCGGCGGCCGGTCGGACGTACCCGACCTCATACGGGTGAGCGACCTGTTCGTCCATCCGTCCCACGAGGAGGGGTTCTCCAACGCCATCCTGGAGGCGATGGCGGGAGGCAAAGCGGTCGTCGCCTGCGATGTGGGCGGGAACCCCGAGGCGGTGCGGAACGGCGAGACGGGGGTGCTGGTGCCGCCCCGCGACCCGGGACGTTTCGCGGAGGCGATCCTCGGTCGCCTCGTCGACCCGGCGGGGACGAAGGGAATGGGGGAATCCGGCCGAAAAAGGGCGGGAGAGCATTTCTCGGTCGACCGGATGGTCCGGGAGACGGAGGCCCTGTACGAATCGCTGGCGGGCACGGGAGGGTGAGCCGATGTGCGGCATAGCCGGGTTCCTGGCCCTCGGGGAGAACCGCCCGGGGGAGGAGCTGCTCCGGGCGATGGGGGCCACCATGGTCCGCCGCGGGCCGGACGCCTCGGGGATCTCCCTCTCGCCGGACGGGCGGGCGGGGCTCGCCCACCGCCGCCTCTCCATCCTGGACCTGTCGGAGACCGGCGCGCAGCCGATGTCGTCGGCCGACGGGTCGCTCGCGATCTCCTACAACGGCGAGGTGTTCAACTACCGCGAGATCCGGGAGGAGCTGAAGCAAAAAGGGCACGCCTTCCGGGGCGGCTCCGACACCGAGGTGATCCTCGCCGCGTGCCGGGAGTGGGGGGTGGAGGACGCGGTCACCCGCTTCATCGGGATGTTCGCCTTCGCCCTCTGGGACGGGCCGGCGCAGCGGCTCCACCTGGTCCGCGACCGGCTCGGGATCAAGCCCCTCTACCTCGCCCGGGCGCCGGGACTCGTGCTGTTCGGCTCGACGCTCGCGCCCCTGTTGGCCTGCCCCTCCTTCTCCCGGGAGGTGGACCGCGCCGCGCTCCAGTACTACCTCGAGTTCCAGTACGTCCCGGCCCCCCGCTCCATCTTCCGGGACGCGAGGAAGGTGCTCCCCGGCCATATCGTCACGATCGCCGCCGACGGAACACAGACGGAGAAGGCCTACTGGGATCTGTTCGACCACTGGCGGAAGGGGGAGGACCCCCCGCGCCCGGAGGGGGAATCGCTCGAGGTGCTCTCCTCCCTGCTCGAATCCTCCGTGCGCTACCGGCTGATCAGCGACGTCCCGCTGGGCGCCTTCCTTTCGGGGGGGGTCGACTCGTCGCTCACCGTGGCCCTGATGCGGAAGGCATCCTCCGGGCCGGTCCGGACCTTCTCGATCGGCTTCCGGGAAGCGGGATACGACGAGTCGGGGTACGCCCGGGAGGTGGCGCGGCACCTGGGGACCGACCACCACGAGAAGATCTGCACCCCCGCCGAGGCGATCACCCTCGTCCGGAAGATCCCCGACGCCTACGACGAGCCGTTCGCCGACTCCTCGGCGATCCCGACGATGCTCGTCTCGGAGTTCACCCGGCAGCACGTCACGGTCAGCCTGTCGGGGGACGGGGGGGACGAGCTCTTCTGCGGCTACCCGCGGTACGACTGGGTCCGCCAGGGGGCGGTCGTCCAGGGGATCCCGGGGTTCCTGCGCCGTCCGCTCGCCTCCCTCCTGGCGCGGATCCCGGTGCACCGGATCCAGCGGGGGGCCGAGAGCATCCTCCACGACGACCCCGCGGAGATGTACTTCCACACGGTGGGGATCTTCGAGAGACGCCGGATCGGGGAGATCGTCCCCGAGGTCGCGGACGACTCCGGGCTCTCCTACTTCCGCACCTTCCGGGACCCGAGGGCGGGGAGCATCGTCGAGCGGGCGATGGCCACCGACATCAGGACCTACCTCGTCGACGACATCCTGGCGAAGGTGGACCGGGCCTCCATGGCCTATTCGCTGGAGGCGAGGGTCCCGCTGCTCGACCACCGGGTGGTGGAGTTCGCCGCCCGCCTTCCGCTCCCGCTCAAGGTCCGGGGCGGGGAGACCAAGCACCTGCTGCGGAAGGTCCTGTACCGGCATGTCCCGCAGGAGCTGATCGACCGGCCGAAGATGGGGTTCGGCGTCCCGCTGAACCGGTGGCTCCGGAACGAGCTGCGCCCGCTGCTCGACGAGTACCTGAACGAGGAGCGGGTGGGGAGGGAAGGGTTCCTGCGTCCCGGGGGAGTCGCCCGGGTCGTCCGGGAGCACCTGTCCGGGCGCCGGGACCACCAGTACCGGGTCTGGGCCCTCCTGGTCTTCGCGATGTGGCGGGAGCGCTACCTGTCCTGACGCCGGATCAGAACACCACCGTGTCGCCGTTCCCCAGGTAGAGTTCGCTCTTGCTGCCGTGCTTCCCAGAGCCGCGCACGACCGGCATCCCGCGCTCCACCATCTTCTGGACGGTGAGCACCCCGGTGCAGTGGTTGCACGCCAGCCGCTGGAGGCGGTACGCCTGGAGGCTGTCCAGAAGCTCCTCCTGTGCCGGCCCCCACTCCTCGAACGGGGAGATGTGGAGTCCTCCGTAGACGCCGTGGTACTCCCTGAAGCCGTCGAACCTCTCCTTCGCGTACTCCAATAGCCCGAGGACCCCGTGATGGCAGCATCCGGTGACCGTGACCAGCCCCTGCCCCTCCACGTGGAAGTAGAGCACCTGCTCCCCGCGGGTTTTCAGGAAGATCGGGATGTCGAAGGTGACCGAGGCGCATCCAGGGAAGAGGAGATGCGGCGACCCGGGGCCGAGCTCCGCCACCTCGCCGGTGTGCCCCGCCTCCCGGAGGAGCCCCCTGCTCTTCTCCGAGAAGCCGGTCGGGATGAGGATCTTCACGCCGGGGTTGTGTTTCAGCGCGGCGGGGAGCCCCCAGAAGTGGTCCACATGCTCATGGGTTATATACAGGAAGTCGATCCGCCCCTCGGAGAGCATCCGGTCGACCCCCTCCCGGCGGAACACCCGGTCCATGTATTCCAGGTCCCACCCGACGTCCATCAGGAACTTCCGGGGATTCCCTTCCCCGTCCACCGACTCGATCAGCGCCGACACCCCGGCGGCGTTCTCCGGGGTCCACTTCACGTCGAACTGGTCGGTCGAAAGCCCCCCCGACTCCCGGACGTCCTGGCGCATCCTCGCGTCGTCGTGCCAGGCAAGCTCCGAGAGGCACTTGATGGAAAGCGATCTCGCGCGCCCGATGTCCACCTTGCTCATCGTGTCACCTCCATGTCGGGATCAGGTGCCTGGCCGTTCCTGTTGCTCCCATGGTACCACTCCCGAACCGCCATGGGACGCTCAGGAAACGTTTCGCCGCAAACCGGGGACCCGCAGCGATGCGGGGGGTCCCCTTGTTGCCGGCGCAGCATCCGCAGGAGGGGGGGGCGAGCGGAGATGGAAGTCTTTGCGGACTCCCGGGGGAGAGCAGGGGGTGGAGCAGGGTCCCCCTCGGGACGGCGGATCAAGCCCCTCCCTCCGGGGATGCGGAGCCACTTCTTAGGAACGTCCCGGTTCTTGGGGTGTGCGGCGGACAGCGAGTTCCCCTCCCCCGGCCGAGAGGATGGCGAGGAGCCCCCCCAGGATCGTCACGTTCTTGGAGAACTGGACGACCTGGGCCGGGTCGGAGAACTCCCGGTGGAAGACGAGGGTGGCCGGGACCAGGAAGAGGATGAGGGCCAGCGCCCCCAGGCGGGGGTAGTACCCCAGGAGCAGGGAGAGCCCTCCCCCGAGCTCGAACAGGATCGCCAGGACGAGGAAGATCCCCGTCATCTGCATTCCGAAGGAGGCCATGTAGGCCTGCGTCGCCTGGAAGGCGAAGATCTTCTTCGCCCCGGAGAAGAGGAAGATGCTCGACAGGAGGATCCGGGAAAGGAGCAGGCCGATCGAGATCAGGCGGTCCATGGAGTCACCTCCGGGAGATCGGACCCGGTGGCGTGACCCGGATGTGGGACCCCGACACCGGTGCCAGGTGCGCCGAAGCGCCACTTCTTAGGAACGTCCCTGTTCTGAGGTACCGTCTCCCCGTTCATGCGACCCGGATGCGGGGCATCTCGGGGGCGGAATGCGGCTGGGTCCTCCCGATCCGCCACCCCTGCGCGCCGGCGGCGGCAAGCGCCTCCATCAGCGGGCCGAGGCGCTCCTCCGGGACGAACAGGAGCAGCCCCCCCGAGGTCTGCGGGTCGGCCAGCAGGAGCGCCTCCTCCGGGGGGAGCGTCGGGGGAAAGTGGACCTTGACCTGCTGGAAGGCGAGGTTATCCCGGGCGCCGCCCGGAATCGGGGGAGACCCGAACCACGCGTGGAGAACGGAGGCGCCGGGGACCCAGGACCGGTGGGCCAGGGAGGGGATGATCCGCCTCCTCATCAGCTCCCGGACGCCGGGAAAAACCGGGACTTCCCGGAGCGTGAGCTCCGCCGACAGGCCGCTCGCCTCCAGCACCTCGGTCAGGTGGCCGAGCAGGCCGAACCCGGTGACGTCGGTCGCCGTGTGGATTCCCGCCTCGCGCCCCGCGCGGGCCGCCCCCGCGGAAAGCGTCTCCATCGAACGGACGACGGCCTCCTCGGTCTCCCGCGGGCAGATCCCCCACTTGATCGCCGTCGTGGCGATCCCGGTCCCGAGCGGCTTGGTCAGGACGATCGCGTCGCCCGCCTTCGCCCCCCGGTTCGTCCACATCGCCTTCGGGTTCACCTTCCCGGTGACGGAGAGCCCGAACTTGGGCTCCCGGTCGCGGACCGTGTGCCCCCCGATGATGCAGATGCCGGCCTCCCTCGCCTTGTCGGCGGCCCCGGCCATGACGTCGGCCAGGAGAGGGAGAACGCGGGGATCCTCCGGGAAGGCGGCCACGGCCAGGGCGAAGAGCGGCTCTCCCCCCATCGCGTAGATGTCGCTCAAGGAATTCGCCGCGGCGATCGCGCCGTACCGGTAGGGATCGTCCACGACGGGGGTGAAGAAGTCGACCGTGGCGACCAGCGCCTCCTCCTCCGAGATCCGGAACACCCCCGCGTCGTCCGCGTGGGAGGTTCCCACCAGCACGCGCGGGTCGTCCGGCTTCGGTAGAGCGGCCAATATCCGGGCAAGGACCCCCTGCCCCAGCTTGGACGCTCAGCCGGCGCAGGAGGATAGGTGGGTCAGAAAGATCTTCTCCCTGCCCGTCACATCCCCTCCAAATCCCCTCGGACTTACCGTCGTGAGGATTTGCCCGCCGAAGCCCTGCCCCGGGTTGCGCAGGTTCTTGGGCGAAGGCGGGCCGTACTCCATCGCGGGGGTGTCGTCGTCAGGCCGCCTTTCGCACGGGTACCTGGATCTCCGTGAGCATGTCGTCCTGCGTACCTCCTGAATGCGGTTCAGGAGCGACGAAGAAGATCTCGCGGGGCTCCCCGGCTACTTCATACCGGTTCTCCCGGAGCCAGTCCAGCACTTTTTCGTAGGTGCAGGAGATCCAGTGGTAGGGGCCCCGGTGGACGAAAGAGGCCACTTCCAGCCCGGGAAGCTCCTTCACGTCCGTCCCGGGCATCGCCCCGGACGGGTCGGCGGTCAGGGGGAACAGGATCTCGTAGTCGGCGTGGAACGGCTCGGGGACCCGGACGCCGCCGTGGCGGATCCCCACCGCGGGCTGCCGGAACATGAGCTTGCTCTCCATCGCCTTGTCGTAGAGGCGGGAGAGCGCGGTGTCGACGTTCCACAGCGAGACCTCTCCTCGCCATGCGACCGCCTTCATGGGAGGAACGTTCTTCATTTCCTGAAACGGATTCATCTGCGCCCTCCTTCCGGATTCTTTGCGGTTCCATGATTAGATGCCGCGGGGGGGCGGGCCGGATTCCGAGGGGATGCATTTCCCGGCCCATTCATAACCGACCAATAATGAATATATTTTCATCGATCCCCCTCGGAGCGCCTCCGTTCCCCAGGGGAAAATTGCGGAATCGGGTTTCAATAAAACGAGGTTTACAAACATCTTGACACGGATTTCCCGGATGCGGTAGAAATAGGGGAACCGATTATAGAGGGTAAAACCGTTTTTTTGCGAAAGGGGGTGGTATAGGGACTTTCGGGGATGAAAGGGGGGTTTGGTTTTTCAGTATCGATAGATAAACCAAAGGAGGGGAATGATGGCAGAACAGGTAAATCGGTGGAAATTCGTCTATGCCGCCTTGGTCATGCAGTTGTGCCTCGGCGTGCTCTACTCCTGGTCGGTCTTCCGGCCCGTGCTGGAAAAGGCCAACTCGTGGAAGGGTCCCCAGAGCATCGCCCCCTTTCGGTACTCCTTGGTGTTCTTCACCATCGCGATGATCGTGGCCGGCTTCTGGCAGGACAAGAAGGGGCCGAAACTGGTCGGTTCGGTCGGCGGCGCGCTCCTGGGCGCCGGCTGCCTCCTTTCGGCCTTCATGTGGCAGAGCGAGTGGGGGCTCAAGTTCGCCTACGGGATCCTGGGCGGACTGGGCGTCGGCTTCGCCTACGTGACTCCGATCGCCACCTGCGTCAAGTGGTTCCCCGACAAGCGGGGGACGATCGTCGGCCTGGCGGTCCTCGGATTCGGCGCGGGATCGCTCATCTTCGCGCCTCTCATCGAGAGACTGCTCGGAAATGACCCTGCTCTCTATGCAGATACGATTCCCAAGACCTTCATGATCCTGGGCGTCGCGTTCCTCATCTTCGTCATCGGCGCCGCGCAGTTCTTCGCGGTCCCGCCGGCCGGATGGAAGCCGGAAGGGTGGAGCCCGCCGACCGCCGCAACAACCGCGGCGGGCGCCGTCGTGAAGGCCGAGTTCGCGCCCGCAGAAATGATCAAGACCTGGCAGTTCTACGCGCTGTGGCTGGTCTACTTCCTGGGAACCAGCGTGGGGATCACCGCCATCGGCCAGGCGGCTCCGCTCGTCAAGGAGCTGGCCGCGGCCACGGCGGTCATGTCGGGCGGCGCCGCCCTCGGGATCATGAGCGCCTTCAACGGAGTGGGACGCCTCGCCTGGGGCGCCACCTCCGACAAGATCGGCCGGAAGTCAACCACCATCGTCATGTTCGCCGTCTACATCGTCGCGTGCATCTTCCTGCTCCGGAACGTCACCTCCTTCGGGCAGGCGCTGGCCGGCCTGTGCGTCGTCGGTTTCTCCTACGGCGGATACCTCGCCATGATGCCGGCATTCACCGCCGACTTCTACGGCGCCAAGAACGTGGGCGCCAACTACGGGATCGTGTTCACCGCGTGGGGGATCTGCGGGTTCGTCGTTCCCGGATACTTCGCGAAGATCGTCCAGGCGGCCAAGGATGCCGGGGACGTGGCGGCGGGGTACAACCAGACCTACATCACCCTGGCCGGGATGTGCGTCCTCGGGATCGTGCTGGTGCTTCTCCTCAAGAAGCCGGAGCAAGCAAGCTGACGCATCGACCGACCGTAGACGGGTAACCAACCGGACGGCCGCCGGGATCTTCTTCCGGCGGCCTTTTTCTTTCCCCCGCACCCTGGACCTATCCCCCCCTCGGACCCCCCTGTGATATCCTTTCCGCGGGAGGTCGACCGATGCGCTTCCTTGCCCGCCTCACCCGGGCCGTCCCGATCGTCCTGCTTTCCCTTTCCCTCCTTGTCCCCAAGCATGCCCTGGCCGCAGGTGCCGGGCCGGTGGAATCGCTGCGGATCGGCGTGCTGGCGCCCCTTTCCGGTCCCTTCGCCTCGGGCGGGTCGGCGTTCCTCCAGGCAGTCACGCTGGCGGAGAAGCGGGCGAACGCCGAAGGCGGGGTGCTGGGCCGCACGGTCGAGCTCGTCGTGGCCGACACGCAGGGGCGGGTGGAGATCGCCCGGTCGGAGGCGCTTCGCCTCCTCTCCCGGGAGAAGGCCTTCGCCCTGATCGGGGCCTACCTCTCGGAGGAGACGGTCGGGGCGATCGACGCCGCCTCGTCGGCCCGCGCGGTGCTCCTCGTCCCGGTGGCGGCGACCGCGGAGATCACCGACCGGGTGGTCCGGGAGTACGGGAGGTACCGGTACGTGTTCCGGGTCGGCTACTCGATCGACCAGTGGGCCGGGATGATGGCCGCCTTCCTGTCCGAGCGGAAGATCCGGCGCTACGCCTTCGTCGGGGCGTCGATCCGCTGGAACCGGGAGCTTGCCGAGGCGCTCGCGAAAGCGCTCGGTCCCCGGGAGATCCTCCCCGTCTACGAGGCCTTCTACAGCCCGAGGAGCCCCGTCTTCGAGCCGGTCGTCCTGGCGGCGGTCGGGAAAAACCCGGACATCCTCGTCCTGGGCGACCCGGGGGCGGGCTCCGTCGAGTTCGTGAAGAAGGTCCGCGAAACGGGGGCGCCGCTTCCGATCCTGTCGGTCGGGGGAACGCTCGGGGATGCCCGGGTGGCGGCAACCCTTCCCCTGTCCCCTCCGCTCTACGTGCAGGCGGCCGCCTGGAAGGGGTCCTCCCCCGAGGCGACCGGGTACGCGGAGCGGTTCGCGGCCCGGTACGGCTACGCTCCCGTCGGGTACAGCGACACCCTCCCCTACGACGCCGCCTCCATCCTCTTCTCGGCGATCCGGGCGGCCGGAAGGGCCGACTCGGAGGCGGTCGTTACCGCCCTCGAGGCCGGGGTCTTCCCGGGGGTCGCGGGAAGGTACCGGTTCGACCGGTCCCACCAGGCGGTCTGGGGAACTCCCGAACTTTCGGGCGTCGTCGTCCAGTGGGAGAAGGGCGGCTCCCGGATCGTGTTCCCCGCCCGGTAGGCCGGAGATGGACCCCGCCGGAAGCGCCGTCTCCCACCCCGTCGCCCAGCTTCTCCTGGACGGGATCTTCACCGGGTCCTCCTACGCCCTGATCGCGGCCGGCCTCGTCCTCATCCTCGGGGTGGTCAAGGTGGTCAACCTCTCCCACGGGGCCTTTTTTACCCTGGGCGCCTACACGGCCTTCGTCCTCTCCGCCCGGGGGGTGGACAGCCCCGCGGCCGCGGCCCTGCTGGCCGCCGTGATCGCGTTCGCCTTCGGGGTCTTCCTCGGAAAGAGCTTCATCAACCCGGTCCGCTCCCACCCCTTTTCCGTGGCCGTCGGCTCCCTGGGCTTCGCCATCCTCTTCGAGCAGGCCGCCCAGATGCTGTGGGGGCCGCACCCGGTGTCGCTTACGCTGGGGCCGCCCCTGGCGTCCGCCGGAGGGCTCGTTCTCCGGAGATGGGGGGTCGTCTCCTTCGGAGTCTCGGTCGCCCTCCTCGGCGGGCTCTCCCTGCTCCTCTCCTCCCGGCTCGGGCTTCCCCTGAAGCTGATCGCGGAGGAGGAGGAGATCGCCGGCTCCGTGGGGATGGATGTCGAGAAGATCCGGTACCTCACCTTCGCCGCCGCATCCTCCGCGGCGGCCGTGGCCGGGGCTCTGCTGGCCCCCGCCACGGCGATCACCCCGACGATGGGGAGGGCCCCGCTCCTCCTCTCGCTGATCGTGGTGATCGCGTCGGGGATGGAAACCGTCCGGGCGACCTTCCTCCTCGCCGTCGGGCTGGGACTCCTGTCGAACCTGTCCGCCTACTTCATTTCCCCCGGATGGTCCTACGGGACCCTCCTGGCGGGGATCTGCATCCTGCTCGTCCTGCGCCCCTCCGGGCTTGCCGCATCGATGGGGAGGAGGGACTATTGAGCGCCCCGCGGAAGCCGGGATCTCCCCCGTACCGGGCGGCCACGGGCGTCCTGGCGCTCGGGGCCGGGCTGCTCCTCTTCCTGCCGCTCGCCGGGCTGGACCGCTTTTTCCTGGACATCCTCACCGTGGGGTTCCTGCTGGCGGCCTTCGCCGGGAGCTGGGACATCGTCGGGGGGCTCGCGGGGCAGGTTTCCCTCGGGCATGCCCTCTTTTTCGGGATCGCCACCTATGCCTGCGCGCTGCTCACCAGCCTCGCGGGATGGCCCTTCCCGGCGGCCGCCGCCGCGGCCCTGCTGCTGTGCGCGGGGGCCGGCGCCGCGGTGGGCGCGCTCGCCGCCCGCCTCACGGGACCTTTCGTGGCGCTCTTCACCCTGGCTCTGGGGGAGCTGGCGCACGAGGCGGTCCTCGGGCAGACCTTCTTCAGCCCCCGGGGGGGATACTCCTGGGGCGGGGAGGGAGGGATCCCGGTGGCCCTCCCCTGGAGGGACCTCTCCCCCTGGGCCTCCTACTACGGGGCGCTCGCCTTCCTCCTCCTCTCCACCGGACTCATGCTGCGGATCGCCCGGTCGGAACGGGGGCTGTTCTGGGCGGCGATCTCGGGAAGCGAGCTGACCGCCCGGGCCTCGGGAGTCGATGTGTCCCGGTACAAGACGGAGGCGTTCCTGATCGGCGGCCTCCTCGCGGGGGCCGCGGGGGTGGGATTCGCGGCCCACGTCGGCCGTGCGACGGCGGCCGACCTCTCCCTCGAGCTCTCCTTCCAGGCGGCCACCTTCGCGGCGATCGGGGGGAGGGGGACCGTGGCGGGCCCGGTCGCCGCGGCGCTGCTCCTCCACGTCCTCTTCCAGGGAAGCGGGCTCGGGCCGGCCGCGAGGGTCCTCCTGTACGCGTCGGCCCTCCTGCTGGTCCTGCGGTTCTTTCCGTCCGGGATCGCCGGGACCTTGCGGGAACGGGCCCGCGCCCGGAGAATGGGAGGTGGAGGGACTCCATGAACGAACTCCTTCGCGCGGAGGGGATCGAGAAGTCGTTCGGCGCCACCCGGGTCCTGCGGGGGATCACCCTCTCCGTCGGCCGGGGGGAGCGGGTCGGCCTCCTCGGCCCGAACGGCGCCGGGAAGACGATGCTGGCGAACATCCTTTCGGGGCTCACCCCCCCCGACCGGGGAAGGATCCTCTTCGACGGAAGGGAGATCACCCGGATGCCGATGGACGCCCGGTTCCGGGCCGGGCTGGCGCGGACCTTCCAGATTCCGGGACCCTACCCTTCCCTCACCGTGCTGGATTCGGTACGTGTGGCGATGCTGGCGGGAAGGCCGGGGCGGAGCGCGGAGCGCGGGGGGGAGCGCCTCGAGGAGGATCTGGAAGCGGTGCTCGTGCGGACGGGGCTCTTCGGGCAGCGGTACTGGCCCGCCGCCAAGCTCTCCCAGGGGTGCCTGCGGCGGCTGGAGTTCGCCCGGGCGATTTCCTGCCGCCCCCGGCTGATCCTGCTCGACGAGATCTTCTCCGCGCTGTCGGTCAAGGACGAGGGGGATCTCTCGGGGCTGCTGCGCTCCCTGCACGGGGAGGACGGAATTTCCTTCCTGCTCATCTCCCACAACCCGCTGATCCTCGAACAGATGTGCGACCGGGTGGTGGCGATCGAGGACGGCCGCGTCGCCTGGGAGGGGAAGCCGGCCGACCTGCCGGAAGTTCTCCCGTGGGCTGCCGGGCATGGCCACGCCTCGTAATCCCGAGGACGGGATGCACCTCGCGGTGAGGAATCTCTCCGTCCGGTTCGGCCAGGTCCGGGCGGTGCGGGGGGTTTCCCTCTCCGTCCGCCCGGGGGAGATCCTGGCGATCTTCGGCGCGAACGGGTCCGGAAAAACCACCTTCCTCAAGGCGGTCGCCGGCCTCGTCCCGGTATCCTCCGGGAAGGTCGTCTGCCGGGGGGAGGATATCACCTGCCTCCCCGCCCACGAGCGGGTGGCCCGGGGAGTCCACTACGTATCCGACCGGGCGAGGGTCGCCCTGCGGATGACGGTACGGGAGAACCTGGAGGTCGGGGGATATCTCCGGACGGCGGCGGAGCGTGCGGCGGGGAAGGAGCGGGTGTTCGATCTCTTCCCCGTCCTCGGCGAGAAGGAGCGGCAACCGGCCGGGGTTCTCTCGGGGGGGGAGCGCCAGATGCTGGTGATCGGACGCGCCCTGATGGGATCGCCATCGCTATTGTTGTTCGATGAACCGCTCCTGGGGCTTTCCCTGGAAGCGAGGGAGCGGATCCTCTCGGTCATCGACGGAACGCTCAAGCGGCGGACGACGATCCTGCTGGCCGAGCACGACCTGGGGGCGGCCTTCCGGGTGCTGGACCGGTACTGCATCTTCCTGAACGGGGAGCTGATTCACGAGGCGCCCCGGAGCGAGGCAGGGGACGAGGAGCGGCTGCGGGCGGTCTTCCGGAGATTCTACCGGATGGACAGGCCGGCGGCCGCTTGCAAGGAACAGGGAACGCCATCCGACGGGGGGAACCGATGAGCGAAGGTCTGAAGAAACCGAAGGGGAACGGGGAGCGGGAGACGATCACCGTCTCGCTTAAGCCGGAGATCGCGGAGAGGCTGGCGGCGTTCTGCCGGGAGATGAAGATCGCTCCGGACCTGGTGGTCGAGCGCGCCCTGGCCGACTACTTCCGCGAGGGGGACGTCAGCCACTGACCCCCCGCGGCTGCAAAGCCGACCCTACGCGCTCCATCGCGAGGGCTCCTGTGACCGGCTGCGCCGCCTCGTAGGGGGGCTTCGCTTCGCCCGCCCTCCGCCCCCTGTTCAATCATTTTATCTCCGCTCATCCCCCC
>MGPV01000062.1:41951-45362 GCA_001797615.1 Deltaproteobacteria bacterium GWC2_65_14 | reverse complement strand
GGGGGTCGACGAGGCGGCCTGTGGAGCGAGGTGCCCCGTCCGGCGAGCGGAACGGCAGCGAGCGGGCGAAGATCGCGAGCGTAGCCGAGGCGATCTCTCCCGCGAGCAAGGGTCCCCGGTCAACAGCGCATTTGTTCCAGGAGGCGGCGAAGCCCGTACCGGGCCCCCTCTCGATGGGGCGCGGCTCGTCCCCGGAATGGCCCGGGGGCTCGGGGGTTACGCGGGGATCGCCGATTCGGAGATCAGGGAGGCGGTCTTCTCCCGCCGCTCTGCGTCGCGAAGCGCGACGATCCCGGCCATCCGCTCCCTCCACTCCTCCATCCGGAAGGAGGCGCGGCCGGCCGTGTAGGCATCGATCAGCCCCCGGTAGAAGCGGACCATCTCCCCCACCAGGTCGACCGAGTATTCCCGCCCCTGGATCTTGATCGTGTCCACCCCCAGGTCGAGCAGCGCCGGGATATCCTCGACCAGGAAATAGGCCTGGTTCGGAAGGACGATCCCGCTCTCCTCCGTCTCTCCCCCCGCGCCGGCCTGGTCCCACTCGGTGAGGCAGACCCGGTAGCAGAGGCCGCCGCGGTTGGGGCTTCCCAGGAAGTGGTTCTTGCCCGCGTCGTCGACCCGCCACTCCTGGCGGGTGTAGGAGCTCATCGTGCACCGGCCGAGGTAGGTGTAGCAGGTCGTGGCGTGGACCAGGACCTCCACTCCGACCCCCACCTCCTCCCGGATCCGCTTCATCTCTTCCCGGTCGACCCGGCACTCGGTCACGACCTGGGTCGCCCCGGCCTCCTTGTAGAAGCGGGCGTCCTCGGCGTTCACGATGGTGCACCCCACGCTCGCGTGGATCAGGACCTCCGGGAAGCGCTCCCGGATCGCCCGCATCGCGCCCACGTCGGTGAGGATGAAGTCGCGCACCCCCCCCCGAACGAGGGTTTCCGCCTTCCCGAGCAGCAGGGGGATCTCGCGCGAAGCCGGGAGGGTGTTGAAGGCGACCCGCAGGATCTTCCCGACCGACCGGGCGTACCGGGAGGCCTCCAGCAGCTGGGCGTCGTCCATCTCGTACTGCGCCCGCCGCCGGCTCCACCCCAGCGCGCCCACGTACACCGCGTCCGCCCCGTTGTCCAGGACCGCCCGGACCATGTCGAGCGTTCCGCCGGATGCCAGAAGCTCCGCCATATCCGCATGTCCTCCTCGAAGATGCCGGTCCGACTGAATGTAGTATTATACCCGGGAGTTGCCGTCCTGTAAAACGGTCCCGACATAGATCCGCCCGCTTTTTCCGAACCAGTATCCGTTGCAGAAGCCGTAGCGGGTATTTCGCCGGAGGACCTTCGCCCACTCCGGCCGCACCGTGAAGGGCTCCCCCCCTCCGGCCTCGCCGATCGCCTCCCGGTAGACCGACCCGACCTCCGACCGCCAGGCCGCGGTCTCGTAGAGCCCCTCGACCTTGAACACCCGGAACCCTTCCGACAGGAGGAGGGGAAGATGCTCGAGCATGCACATGTCCTTCCCGCTCAGCACCCCCTTCCCGACGTTTTTCAGCACCCACGCCCCCTCCCGGGAGGGATCCTGCTTCCCGGCCGGCCTTCGCGCGGTCAGCCAGTGCTCCTCCCGGCAGGCGGAGGGGCATTTCGGATCCTCCTCCTCCGGGGAGTCTAGCAGGAAGCACCGCTCGGTCACCCCGAGGGGGATCTTCCCGTGGAGCAGGATCTCCACCTCGACCCCTCCCTCCGAGGCGAGGATCTTCGACTCCTCCAGGCTCACCTCCGCGTTGGGGCGGACCCGGACCGCCCCGTACTCCCGCATCACCGCGGCGGAGAGGTGGGTGTAGACGTTCGCAAAGGCCCCCATGTGGGCGGGAAGCGGATTCCCCCGCTCCCGGAGCATCCGGAGCACCCCCATGTTGTGGACCTCGAGCGCGTCGGCCCCGGCGGAGGCGGCCGCCTCGATCAGTTCCGAAACCCGGGGCAGGTCATGGCCCCGGGGAGCCGCCGGGGTGGCCACGTAGGCCTTCTTCCCGGCGGCGTGCAGGGAGCGCACCGCCTCCCGGAGCGGGTCCGCCGCCCCGGCATAGTTCCCCTCGACACGGCGGCAATACGGGTTCCCGAGGCAGACCGCGTCGAAGGAGGAGAGATCGGTCCCCTCCATCTCGCGCGGGGAGGCGATCGTCACGATGAGTTCGGTTTCCGCCAAAGGGAACTCCGTGCCGGATGGATCGATTCACGGGTGAGCGACCCGGGAAGCGGCCTACCGGCCGCCCTTCTTGAGATCGATCAGGACGCGCTTGATGACCGCCTTGAGCGTCTCGAAGACGCCCACCCCTGTCGTCGCCACCGCCTCGAACTCCGGCACGTTCCGGTAATTCAGGAGCGCGTGGAGCTCGGCGACGGAGGCGACCCCGTTCAGGTCGCGCTTGTTGTACTGCAGGACCAGGGGAATCCGGTCCGGGTCGTACCCCTGCTCCTGCAGGTTGGTCCGCAGGTTCTCGAGCGACTCGAGGTTCGCGTCCATCCGGGTCAGCTGGGAGTCGGCGCAGAAGACCACCCCGTCCACCCCCCGGAGGATCAGGCGGCGGCTCGCGTCGTAGAAGACCTGCCCCGGAACGGTGTAGAGGTGGAACCGGGTCTTGAACCCCCGGATCTCCCCCATCGACAGCGGGAGGAAGTCGAAGAACAGCGTCCTCTCGGTCTCCGTGGCCAGCGAGATCATCTTCCCCCGGGCGTCCGGGTTCATCCGCTTGTAGATGTACCGGAGGTTCGTCGTCTTCCCGCAGAGGCCGGGACCGTAGTACACGATCTTGCAGTTGATCTCGCGGGAGGAGTAGTTGATGAAGGACATGGGTTATTTGAACAGGCTCTCGATGTCTTCCTCGGTCAGCTCCTCGATCACCCCTTCCTCCTCATGTTCCGCCGCCCGCTCCTCCATGGCCCGGAGGACCTTCCCCATCTCCTCCCCCGCCCTTCTCACACGGAGCCGGACCAGCCCCACGGAGGAGCGCCTGTCGAAGATCACCACCAGGATGAGGCGGTTTTCGATCACGGACAGGTGCATGTTGTCCCGCTCCCCCTCGTGGAAGAGGATCGAGAACTCCTTCTCCCCGATCAGCGAGGCGAGTCCCCCGGTGGCGGCGATGTTCCCCGCGGCGAGCGAGGCGATCGAGGTGGTGTCGAAGGATTCGGTCTCCCCGGCGGAGGCGAGGAGGGACCCGTTCTTGTCGATCAGAAAAACCACCTTGGCGTAGGAGTCCGCGAGGAGCTTCTTCAGGATCTCCTGGAAGCCGCGGTGCTCCCGTTCGTGGAGTATGAAGTGCCCCTCCGCCATAGGCGAAACGATACCACAGGCCGCCGGCAAGGGAAAGAACACAACGGGGGCCCCCTCGACGGGGATCTTGCCGGCTCCGCGCCGTCCCGCCAG
>MGPV01000062.1:0-41846 GCA_001797615.1 Deltaproteobacteria bacterium GWC2_65_14 | reverse complement strand
CGCCGGCAAGGGAAAGAACACAACGGGGGCCCCCTCGACGGGGATCTTGCCGGCTCCGCGCCGTCCCGCCAGGGCGCCCCCCCCTTCTTCTGCGCGCGGCCGCCGGTTCCTCCCGGGAAACAACCGGGCCCGGGGGGATCCGCCCCCGGGCCCGCATCGTGCGCCCCCGCCTTGCCGCGGGGGGAAGGAAGCCGCTTGTCCCTCCCCCGGCCCGGAATCAAAGCAGCGGGTTCTTGTGCATCTCCTTGAGGCGCACCCAGCGCCGGTCGACCTCGGCCTGGAAGGAGTCGAGCACCGGCTTGCACTCCGTCCGGAGCAGGTGCTTGGTCTTCCCCATCGTCTTGAGCCATTCGCCGACCGGGACCTTCTTCCCCTTCTCCTCCGGGTCGTAGTTGATCGTGGTGATCCCCCGCTCGATCTCGTAGAGCGGGAAGAAGCAGCAGTCCACCGACGCCTGGAGGATCGGCCAGGCCAGCTGGTCTTCGCACCGCCATGCCAGCGGACAGAAGGAGATGAGCTTGCCGAACACCAGCCCCTCCTCGGCATACTTCTGCGCCTTGACCGCCTTCCGGATCAGGTCCCTCGGGTTGCTCTCCGACGCCGTGAAGACGTAGGGGATGTGGGCGGCGTTGAAGATCTGCGCCGTGTCCTTGTGGTGCGTGCTCTTCCCGTGCTGGAACGGCCCGAAGTGCGACGTGGAGGTCGAGTGCCCCAGCGGCACGGTGAAGGAGAGTTGAGAGCCGGTGTTCTGGTACCCCTGGTTGTCGTACTCGATCAGGATGAACCGGTTGCCCCGCGCCGCCGCCCCCAGCGAGGGCCCGATCCCGATGTCGTGGCCGCCGTCGCCGGTTACCATGATGAAGGTGATCTTCTCGTCCTTCGGGATCTCGCCGCGCTTTTTACGCTCCTCGAACATCTCGGTGATCCCGGACATCGTCGCCGCGCCGTTCTGGAAGAGGTTGTGGACGTAGGTGATCTTGTGGGCGGTGTAGGGGTAGCCGGTGGTCACCACCATCCCGCAGCCGGTGTGGAAGAGGACCGTCACATGCCCCTCGATCCCCTTCAGGAAGGTGTCGAGGTTCGTGAAGATCCCGCAGCCGGGGCAGGCGCCGTGCCCTGGGCCGATCCGCTTCTCCTTCCCGGTCAGCGCCCGGACGTTGATCCCCCGGGGTTTCATCTTGCCGTCCTCGCCCGTCTCCACGCGGGTGAACCCGGAAACCGCGGCTTCGGAGACCGGGGCGTAGGCCATCGGAGGCACATACTTGCTCTCCCCGGCGGTGACCCCCAGGTAGTCGTAGGAGACCTTCACCTTGCCGGTCTTGGCGATCTCGAGCGCCTCGAGGAGCAGCGTCTCGGCATCCTCGACGAAGAACTCCTTCCCTCCGACCCCGTAGATCCGGCTGGCGACCTGCGTCCTGTTCCCCTTCACCCCCTGGAGGGCCGCCTTCACCTCGAGCGTCATCGCCCCGCCGTAGGCGCCGTAGTTGTCCTGCCGGTCGGCCACCACGAGCCCCTTGACCTTCGCGAGCGCCTCGCGGATCTCCTCGACCGGGAAGGGACGGATGACGTTCGGGCGGATCAGCCCGACCTTCTTCCCCTGCTTCCGGAGCGCATCCACCGCCTCCTTCGCGGTCTCCGCCGCGGAGTTGACGAGGAACAGGGCCGCCTCGGCGTCCGCCATCCGGTAGAGGTCGAGGATGCCGTATTTCCTTCCGGAGAGGGCCGCATACTCGGCGAAGATCTTCTTGATGACCTTGTGGGACCGGATCATCGCCTCGGACTGCTGCTTCTTGTTGTTGATGAGATCGGGGTCGTTCATGTACGGCCCGATGGTGACCGGCTTCCGCGGGTCGACCGAGGAGATGGTGGGCACAAAGGGGCCCAGAAAGTCCAGGATCGCCTCCGGGCTCTCGAAGACCTCGATCCGGCGCTTCTGGTGGGAGGTGAAGAACCCGTCGAAGGCCACCATCACCGGAAGCCGGACCGACATCTCCTCGCCGATCCGGGGGGCCATGATGTTCATGTCGTAGACCGCCTGGGCCTCCGAGGCCATCAGGACGATCCACCCGGTGTTCAACACCAGCATGATGTCGCTGTGGTCGCCCCGGATGTCGAGCGGCCCCGACACGGAGCGGGTGACGATGTTGAACACCATCGGCAGGCGGGTCCCGGACTGGACGGGGAGCTGCTCGAAGGCGAACAACAGCCCGTTCGCCGAGGTGGCGTTGAAGACCCGCCCCCCCGCGGTCGTGGCGCCGAAGCAGATCCCCGCCGCCCCGTGCTCGCCGTCCCCCGGGATCATCCGGATGGAGTGCTCCCCTTCCGCCTTCATCGCGTCGAGCGTCTCCGCGATCTCGGTGGAGGGGGTGATCGGGTAGTACCCCATGATGTGGTAGTTCACATGCTTGGCCGCCGTCGCCGCGACCTCGTTTCCGGTCTGGACGACAACGGTCTGCACCGGCCTCGCAGCCGCCTTCTTCACCGCTTGTGGCATCGTGTTCTCCCCTTGTCCCGCCGTTATGTCTTCGCTTTCACCATGCCCGGAAGCGGCACGGTGATCTTCTCCACGTCGTGGTCGGCCTCCTTGGCCGCCACCAGGGCGCCGAACTTGCAGACCTCGACGCACCGCATGCACCCCTTGCAGTACTGGTAGTCGATCCCCAGGAGCATCATCCCCTCCTTCTTGGTCTTGGGATCGGTGCCCTTCTCCCAGACGAAGCAGTAGTCCGGGCAGGAGAGGTCGCACTCGCCGCAGCGGGTGCACTTGTCCACGACGAAGAGCGGGATGATTCCCGTGCGGCTGGTGGAGAGGTCCTTGAAGCGCATGTTCCCCACGGAGTAGATCGCTCCGCCGATCGGGGCGTTCGCGTACCCGAGCTTCGGCGCCTCCCGCCGGAACGGGGTGGCCGGGTACTTCCGGTCCACCGGGATCTCCTCGAACCGGACCTCGTCGTGTCCGCGGCGCAGCGCCTCCAGGTTTCCCTTCATCAGGGCGGCGTACTTCTTCCCGAACGCCTCCACGACGGCCGCCTCGATGACCTTCATGTCGAGGAACCCGCTCGCCCGGGCGACCGCCCCGATCATCACCATGTTCACCCGGGACTGGGTGGCCAGGGCGATCTCCATCGCGTCCACCACGCCCACCTTGCCCCCCTCGAGCTTCAGGAAGTCACGCGCCTCGGAGGGGGTCCTGCGGGTGTTCAGAATCACGGTGGTCTTGCCAGGCACCGCCCCCGACGTCACCGGCACCGACTTGGCCAGCGCCTCGTGGAAGATCGCCAGCACGTGCGGCTCCTCGACCGGGCTGTTCACCCGGACCTGGTCGTTCGCCTCGCAGAGGCGGATGAACGCCTTGACCGGCGTCCCCTTCTTCTCCGACCCGTAGGAGGCGAATCCGGCGCCGTTCAGTCCCATCCCCAGGATGGCCGCTTCCGTCAAAATCTTCCCCGCGACGTTCGCCCCCAGCCCGCCGATGCTCTCCATCCGGATCTCGAAGAACCCGAGAGCGTTCTTCACCGGCAGCTTCACCGCCGTTTTCACATTGGCCATGGATTCCTACCTCTCTCCCGTGGGGTTTCCAATAAAGAATCCCTGCATGAATACCCTTCAGGGAAAAATACCGGGGTTCGTACCATACCGCCTTGATGCCGGTCAAGTCGTACGCACGGGGTCCGGACGTCTCACAGCATGTCCCTACGCCCCTTGATCGCCCTGCCCACGGTGATCTCGTCGGAATATTCGAGGTCCGACCCGACGGGCATGCCGTATGCAATGCGGGAAACGCGAACGTTGCGCGGCTTGATGACCGAGGCGAGGTAGGACGCGGTCGCCTCCCCCTCCGCCGTCAGGTTCGTGGCGAGGATGACTTCCCCGATCCCCCCCGCGGAAATCCTCTCCAGAAGCTCCCGGACCCGGAGATCCTCCGGCATCACCCCGTCGATCGGGGAAATGGCCCCCCCCAGGACGTGGTACCTGCCCCTGTATTCCCCGCTCTTCTCGATCGGGACCAGGCCCGTGGGATTCTCGACCACGCACAGGACGTCCTTGCGGCGCTCCGGGTCGGAGCAGATCGCGCAGGGGTCCTGGTCCGCGATGTTATGACACGTGGTGCATCGTAGCACAGCGTCCGAGATCCCGGCAATAGTCTCCCCCATCTCCCGGACCGCCTCCTTGGGCATCCGGAGCATGTGCAGGGCGATGCGGGTCGCGCTCTTCTCCCCGATCCCTGGGAGCCGGGTGAGCTGGGCGATCAGCCTGCGCAGCGGCTTGGGATAGGACATGGCGGGTCAGAACAGCCCCGGCAGGTTCATCCCGCCGGTGATCTTCGACATCTCCTCCGCGACCATCCGCTTCGACCGGGAGAGCGCCTCGTTCATCGCCCCGCGCACCAGGTCCTGGAGCAGCTCCAGCTCCTCCGGGGAGGCCACCTCCTTCTCGATCCGCACCGACACGACCTCCTGCCGGCCGTTCACGACCACGGACACCATCCCGCCTCCCGCCGAGGCCTCGACGGTTCTTCCGGCCAGCTCCTCCTGGAGCTTCGCGAGCCGTTCCTGCACCTGCTGCGCCTGCCGGAGGATCTCCTCCATCCCCTTCATTCCTCTTCCGCCTCCGTCTCTTCCGCCGCCGGCTCCTCCTCCCGCTCCGGCTCCTCCTCCCGCTCCGGCTCCTCCTCCTCCCGGACGGCGGGGTGCGGCCGCCGTTTGGGCGCCGCCCTGACCTCGAGCACCGTCGCCCCCTCGAACTCCCGGAGGACCTCCGCCAGCATCGGGTCCGAAAAGGCCTTTTTCTGCGGGTGCGGCGCCTCCGCTACCGGGTCAGCTTCCGGGCTTTTTTTTTCCCCGGAAACAACCAGCCGTATCGGGAGCTTTTTCCCCGCCTCCTCCTCCACCGCCTGGAGAAGAACCGCCCACTTGTCCTCCTCCCGGAGCCGGTCGAGCTGCATCTGGTGGGGGCAGGCGATCACCAGATCCCCCCCTTCGACCGTCCCCTGCATCTGGTTCAGCAGGGCGACGACGAGCGGCTTCTTCTTCGCCTCGAGGTTCTTCCGGATCGCCTGCCAGAGGTCCCCTCCCGGCCCGGGAGCGTCCTCCTTCGCCCTTCGGGCTTCGGAGGACGGATCCGGCCGCACGGGCCGCTTCTCGAAGGTCGGGCGCGCCCCTACCGCCTGCGCAGGGAGCACCGGACGGGATGCGGGAGCGGCCTCCGGAGAGGAAGGGGCCGCCGCCTCCCCCCCTTCCAGCCCTTCCACGGCCAGCAGCCCGGGGGCATTTACCAGGCGCAGCAGCAGCAGCTCGAACCCCAGGCGGGGGAATTCGGACCCGAGCACATCCTTCTCGGACCGGAAGGCGATGTCGAGCAGGAACATCCACTCCTCCCGGGAGCGAAGGGCGACCAGCTCCCGCATTCGGGCCAGCGACGAGGGGGAATGGCGATAGAGCAGTTCCTCCTTCCCGGTGAAGGAGAGGACCGCGGCGTCCCGGAGCATGTCCACCAGCGACAGGAAGAGGAATTTCAGGTCCGCGCCGCGGGTGAACAGCTCCCGGAATTTCCGGATCGCCTCCCCGGCGCCGTCCCGGACGACTGCGGATGCGAGGTCGATCGCCGCTTCGGGCCCGACGAGTCCGAGCATCTCCTCCACGAGGGATGCCGAGACGGCTCCGTCCCCCAGCACCGCAGCCTGCTCGAGGATCGACTGGCCGTCCCGCATCGATCCGAAGGCGTACCGCGCCATCAGTTGAAGCGCCTCTTCCTCGCAGTCGAGCGTTTCGGCGGCCGCCATCTCCCGGAGCCGTTCGGAGATCTCCTCCTCGGAGAGCATCCGGAAGTCGAACCGCTGGACCCGCGACAGGATCGTCTCGGGAATCCGGTTGGGCTCGGTGGTGGCGAAGACGAAGACGACGTGGGGCGGCGGCTCCTCCAGGAGCTTGAGCAGCCCGTTGAAGGCGGCTTTGGAAAGCATGTGGACTTCGTCGATGATGTAGATCTTGTACCGCATTCGCGCCGGCGCGTAGGCCGCGCCTTCCCGGAGCCTGCGGACGTCGTCGATCCCCGTGTGGGAGGCCCCGTCGATCTCCTGCACGTCGACCGCCGAGCCGGCGAGGAGCTCGATGCAGGAGGGGCAGGAGAGGCAGGGCGATGGCGTAGGCCCCTTCTCGCAGTTCAGGGCGCGGGCGAGGATCCTGGCGAAGGTCGTCTTCCCCACCCCGCGGGTGCCGGTGAACAGGTAGGCGTGGTGGATCCGGTCGAGGGAAATGGCGTTCGCCAGGGCGCGGGTGACATGCCCCTGCCCGACGACTTCCTGAAAGCTCTTCGGGCGCCACTTCCTCGCGAGCGCCTGGTATGCCATGTCCGCTCGTTTCCTCCCCCGCGGGGCCTCTCCCGGGGGTGGGCCGGCAGCCAGGGGTGCCTCCGGCACACGGAGTGTTGCGGCTACCGCTGCTTCCTTCCGGACCTGACGGGGTTCGCCGCCTTCCGTTGCGGAGGGCCTGGCTGCCGGCGCACCCCCGACAGGGGGACCGGTACATTTCTGGCGGAGGGGGTGGGATTCGAACCCACGTGGCGGCTCGCACCGCCAAGTCGATTTCGAGTCGACCCCGTTACGGCCACTTCGGTACCCCTCCGCGCGTAAGGGAGGTATTATAACGAAAACCCCGCGGGGCAGGAAGAAGAAACCCCGGCCATTCCTCCCCGTGACGGGGCCCGGCGCATGCGGGACGCACCGCCGCAACAGCCTGGAGGAAGGTGGGCGTCGCCGGCGCCGATCACCTCTTCGGAAGGGACCCATGTACGACGGTTGGCGGATCGCCGCGCTCGTCCTCTCGTCCCTGGGGTACCTCTTCGCCTTCCTCCTGATCCCCCGGATCATCATGGAGCGGCGTCAGCCCGCCGCGACGGTCGCCTGGGTCCTTTCCATCGCGCTCCTCCCGGTCGTGGGGGTTCCCCTCTACTATCTGGTCGGGGGGCGCCGGATCCGGAGACATATCCGGGCAAAGATCGACGCGGTAGGCTCCGGGGAGAGCTCCGTGGAAAATCGTGTCCGCCCGGAGAACCTCCCCCGCCAAGTCGCGACGACCTGCGGGCGGGTCCTTCTCGCGACGGGGGCGCCGCCGCCGGTGGACGGAAACCGGGTCGTCTTCGTCACCGGCGGGGAACAGGCCTACAGAACCCTCCTCGAGCAGATCGAGGAGGCGCGCGACCATATTCACGCGCAGTTCTTCATCCTCGATGTGGACGCGATCGGAAAGCGGTTCCTCCACGCCCTCGCGGCCCGCGCGCGAGCAGGGGTTCATGTCCGTCTTCTCCTCGACGCCGTGGGATCCTGGCGGGCCCTTCGGCGCCTCGTCCGACCGCTGCGGGAGGCCGGGGGGGAGGTGGCGGAGTTCCTCCCCGCCCTCCCGCTGCACCGGAAATGGTCCGCCCACCTCCGTAACCACCGGAAGCTGCTGATCGTCGACGGAAGGAGCGCCTTCGCCGGCGGGATGAACATCGGGAAGCGGTACATGGGCCCCCGGCCCGACCCGAAGCGGTGGCGGGACAGCGCGGTCATGATCCGGGGGGCCGCCGTGCGGGACCTGCAGGCCCTCTTCCTGGACGACTGGGCCTTCGCCACGGAGGAGACCGGACCGGCGGGACACCTCTTCCCATCCCTTCCCACCACCCCGGGAAACGCCGGACGGTCGGCCCCGATGCAGGTGGTCGCCTCGGGACCGGACCGCACCCTGCGCCCCATCTACCAGGGGCTGTTCACCGCCTTCGCCTCCGCGCGGGAGCGGATCTGGGTGGAGACCCCCTACTTCGTTCCGGACGACGCGATCGGGACCTCCCTGGAAAACGCGGCCCTGCGGGGGGTAGACGTGCGGCTCATCGTCCCGGAGCGGTCCGACCTGAAGATGGTCTGGCTCGCCGGGAGGTCCTATTACGACGACCTGATGCGGTCCGGCGTGAAGATCTACCTCTACACCCCGACGACCCTCCATGCGAAAGTGCTGGTCGTCGACGACGCGGTCGGCATGGTGGGGTCGTCGAACGTGGACATCCGGAGTTTTTTCCTGAACTTCGAGCTGGGGATTTTTCTCTACGGCCGCGAGGAGGTCGCGGCGCTGGCCGGTCAGTTCGAGCAGGATCTCGCGCAGTCGAGGCGGATCAATCCGGCCCGGTTCGCCAGGAGAAGCCGCCCGATCCGCCTGCTGGAGGACAGCTGCCGGATCTTCTCGCCGCTACTTTGAGTCCAGCACGCGGCGGACCGCCTGCAGCAGCTCCTTCGCCCGGAACGGCTTCCCGAGGAACCCGTTTCCCCCCATCTGGAGGATCTCGGAGGCGGCCCCCTCGATCCCGTGGCCGGTCGCGACCAGGACGGGGAGCCCCGGCCGCATTCCCCGCATCGTCAGGAACGCCTGCTTCCCCCCCATCCCCGGCATCTCGATGTCGAGCAGGACCAGCCCCACCTTCTTCCCCAGGTCGCGGAGGATCTCGCAGGCCTCTTCTCCGTTCCGCGCCGCAAGCACCCGGTACCCCGCGGAGAAAAGGACCGCCTCGGCGAGATCCCGCAACGCCGGCTCGTCGTCGACCACCAGGACCGTTTCCTTCACCCCGCGGACCGGCTTCTCCGGCGCGGGGGAATCCCCCTGCCGGATCCGCCAGCTGACCGGCAGGTAGAGGTTCATGGTCGTCCCGCGCCCCGGCTCGCTGTGCACCTCGATAAACCCCCCGTGGTTCTTCACGGCACCGTACACCATCGCGAGCCCCATTCCGGCGCCGGTGCCGGATCCCGGCTTCTTCGTGGTGAAGAAGGGCTCGAACAGCCTCATCCGGGTCTCGGGGGTCATCCCGACCCCCGTGTCCGAAACGGTGAGCCGGACGAACTCTCCCGTTCTGGCCCAGGGGTGGAGCGCCACGAACCCCTCCCCGATCCTCGCCGGGGCCGTCTCGATGACCAGGCTCCCCCCCTCGGGCATCGCGTCGCGGGCGTTCAGGCACAGGTTCAGCAGGGAGTGCTCGAGCTGCCCCAAGTCCCCCTCGGTGGTGGGGAGAGACTCCGCGAGCCGGGTCTCGATCACGATCGCCCGGTCGAAGGTCCTCTGGATGATCGGGAGGACCCGGGTCACCACGTCGTTCAGGGAGACCGGCTCGGCCCGGTACTTGCCGCCGCGCGCGAACCCGAGCAGCTTGCGGGTCAGGTCGGCCGCCCGTTCTGCGGACCGCTCGATCGTGGCCACGTGCCCGTAGAAGGGATGGTTCTCCTTCATCATGTTCTTCAAAAGCGAGGTGTACCCGATGATCGCCCCGAGCGTGTTGTTGAAGTCGTGGGCGATCCCCCCCGCGAGCGTCCCGATCGCCTGCATCTTCTGCGCCTGGTGCAGCTGCTCCAGGAGGATGCGGTTGGACTCCTCCTGTTCGCGGAATTCCTGCGCTATCCGGGAGACCCTCTCCTCCGCCCGCGCCAGCTTCGCGAGCGCCTCCTTCAGTTCCGCCCGGAGATCTTCCGGCGGCTCCGCCTTTCTGCCCGTTCGGGTCGTTCGATTCAGGGAAATTTCCTCCGGGTACGTTCGCCGAAGGGAAAATTGTACTACGGACGGGACGAACTTCGGGAAGAAAACGGCAAGGAGCGAACGAAGCCGCTTCCGGCTATCTCCTGGAGCGGAAGAACTCGGTGAGAAGCGCCGCGCATTCCTTCGCGAGAACGCCCGGGATCACGACGGCCCGATGGTTCAGCCGCTCGTCCGTCGGGATCCGGAACAGGGTCAGGACGGCCCCCGCCTTCGGGTCCACGGCGCCGAAGAGGATCTCCTTCACCCTCGCGTGGACGGCCGCCCCCGCGCACATCGGGCAGGGCTCGAGCGTCACCACCAGCCGGCAGCCGGACAGGCGATGGTTCCCGATCTTCTTCCCCGCCTTCCGAAGGGCGAGGATCTCGGCGTGGGCGGTGGGGTCGTTGGCGGAAATCGTCCGGTTGTGGTCCTTCGCGAGGATCTCGCCGGAGGGGCCGATCACCACGGCTCCCACCGGAACCTCCCCCGCCGCGGCCGCCTTCTCCGCCTCGAGCAGCGCCACGCGCATCCACCGTTCCCGGTCATTCATGGGGGGCCTCCTGGGACCCGCCGGGGACGCCGGCGGGGGGCTCTGAATAGAGGAACCGGTTCACGACGTTGCGCTCCCCGGGCGACAGCCTCGCGTAGAACGGCCAGTCCATCAGACGCCCGTCCCGTTCGGAGGGGGTGAGGTCCCTCAGTTCGGCGATCTTCCGGCGCAGCAGATGGCGCCTGGCGGGAGGCATCTCCTTCCAGCGCCGGACGAACCTCTCGATGACCCGCTTCTCCTCCGGCCGGGCCTGCCGGTAGATCTCCCTGCGCTCGTGCAGGAAGCGGCGCTCCCGGTCCGGGAGCTGCCGCAGGAGACGGCGCCGCTCGAGGATCCGCTCCCTCCGCTCGGGGGGGAGGCGCTTCCACCGCTGGTACCGCTCCCGGATCTTCTCCCGGTCCTCCGGCGGCATCGACCGCCAGCGCTCCAGCTTCTCCGGGGTGATCTCGCCCGCCCGGGCGTAGAGGAGCCCGCCCTGCCGGGACCGCTCGGGACGATCCCGCACGGTTCCGGCCGGATCCGCGGCGGCCGGGACCGCCGCCGCCGGCAGCAGGAGCGCGGCCAGGAACGGCACGATCCATCGGAGGCGGGAACGGCTCATCCGCTCACCCCTGCTTTTTCCCGTCGGGGAGGAACATCTCCATCTCGTCGATCCCGCCGGGCTCCTCGAAGGAGGCGGGGTCCTCGAGGATCTCGAGGTATGCCACGATCTCCCGCTCCTCCGCGGCCAGTTCCTCCCGTCCGGCGACCGCGGTTCCCTCCGGGGCCCGCGTTTCCCGGGCTGCCCGGGCCGGCGATTCCGGCTGGATTACCGCGACCTGGGGGGCCGAGCCCGGGGCCGCAGGCCCCCGGGGCGCCTCCCGCGACATCAGGAAAAACAGCCCCAGCGCGGCGGCCGCCAGCGGAAGCGCGGCCCACCGGAAGGAAAAGGCGAACAGGCTCCGCCGTTTCGGGAGGAGCTCCTCGGCTTCCATCCGGGAAAAGAGACGTTCCCGGAAATCGGGAGAGACATCGGTCCCGGTCCTTGCGATCGCCACGTCGAGGGCCCGCATCCGGCGCTCGCCCGCCTTGCACCCCGCGCATCCGGCAAGGTGCTCCTCGACCCGCCGGGAATCCCCGGCGGAGGCCTCCCCGTCCAGGCAGGCGCTCAGGAGCTCCTTCGCATCCCCGCAATCCATCGCATCTTCTCCCTCCCCCGGTGAAACCCGATTTTTTCCGGATCGTTTCACCCAAGGAGCGCGGAAATCTCCCCCAGGAGCATCTCCTTGGCCCGGAAGATCCTGCTTTTCACCGCCTGCACCGTAATCCCAAGAACGGTCGCCACTTCCTCGTACGACAGGCCGTCCCCCCGGTTGAGGACAAAGGCGGTCCGGTAGGTCTCCGGCAGCCTCTGGAGCGCCTCGATGAATTTTTCCCCGAGCTGCGCGCTCCAGGCCATCCGCTCCGGGTCCAGCTCCGCTGGCCCCTCGACCTGCAGCGACCCGGGAGTATCCTCCCCCCCCGGGCCGTCCAGGAGCGGCACCTTCTCCCCCGTCTCCTTCTCGTCCCGCAGAAAATTCAGCGTCGTCCGGCGGGCGATCGTGAACATCCAGGTCGTGAACTTCGCCGTCGCCCGGTAGGTGAAGGCCGCGCGGGCGATCCGGAGAAAGACCTCCTGGGCCGCCTCCTCCGCCCTCGCCCGGTCCCCGGTCATCCGGTAGCAGAACTGGATCACCCTCCGGTGATGCCGGGAGAACAGCTCCTCGAAGGCGTCCCGGCTCCCCTCCCGGTAGAGCTCCATCAGCTCCTCGTCCGTCCTCATCCGGCGGCCGGGGCCAGGGCCTCCCTCCTCAGAACGGCCAGAACCGCGCCTCCTCCCAGTACATCTGCCGCAACTGGTCGAACTGGCGCGTCAGCAGCTCCAGATGCTCCCGCTCCCAGGCGATCAGCCCGTCGAAGAGCTTCTCCGCCGCGGGATCCCCCTTCACCTTCTTCCTCAGCGAGGCGAACTGCGCGATCGACCGCTTTTCCAGCGTCATCCCGATGGAAAGCGCCGCCCCTTCTCCCTCGGCCCGTTTCCCCCGCGCCACGAAATCGGGGGTGAAGAGGGGACTGGTGAATTTCCGGATCGCCTTCTTCCCTGCGGCGGGGCGGACAAGCCGGGGAGACTTCCCCTCGGCCATCCTCCCCGCCTGCTCGAGGATCAGCTCGTAGTGGCGCTCCTCCTCCTGCCTGAGGAACTCGAACATCTGGCGGACCCCGTCGGTCCCGGCGCTTTTCGCCGCCATCCGGTAGAACTCCCGTCCGTCCACCTCGTTCTGCAGCGCCTGCTTCAGCCCTTCCGCGACGGCCCTGGACGGACCGCCCACCCGACCCTTTTTCATTCCGGAGATCCCTCCTCGTGCGATATGATACGTCCATTATGCAGGATCTGATCCGGAACCTTCTCGGAAAGATCGGGGAAGATCCCGAACGGGAGGGGCTCCGCCGGACCCCCGAGCGGTTCGAGCAGGCGATGAAATTCCTTACCTCGGGCTACCGGCAGGACCCGCGGGAGGTCCTCCTGCGGGCCATCTTCGACGAGACGTACGACGAGATGGTCACCGTCAAGGACATCGACCTCTTCTCGCTCTGCGAGCACCATCTCCTCCCCTTCTTCGGGAAGTGCCACGTGGCCTACATTCCAAGGAAGAAGATCGTCGGCCTCTCGAAGATCGCCCGGGTGGTCGAGCTCTACTCCCGCCGCCTCCAGCTCCAGGAGCGGCTCACCCAGGAGATCGCGACGGCGATCATGGACACCCTCCAGCCTCACGGCGTGGCGGTCGTGGTCGAGGCGTTCCACCTCTGCATGATGATGCGGGGGGTGGAGAAGCAGAACTCCAAGGCGGTGACCTCCGCGATGCTCGGCGTCTTCCGGACCCGGCAGTCGACACGGATGGAATTCATGGAGCTGATCAAGCCCGGCCTGACCATCCTCCGCTGACCCCTGCATCGCGCCGCATCACCCGTGCGGCGTCTCCCGGGCCTTTTTCTCCACGACGCAGTAAATCCCTCCTTCCGTCAACCCGGGCAGGAAGCAGCCGTTGCAGGAAATGCAGGTCGCTCTGCCGGTGTCCCCGGACCCCCACCGGCCCACGAGCCCCGGCTCCCGGATGAACGGCCTCGACATGGAGAGGAAGTCGGCATCCCCGGAGCGGAGGATCTCCTCGAGAAGCTTCGGGGAGCGCAAGCCCCCCACCAGCCCGACCGGGACCCCGGCCCGCTTCCGGATGGCGCGGGCAAACTCCCGGTGGTAGGCCTCCTTTCCGACGGTATCGATTTGGGTCCGCGCGGCCGATCTCTCCCCGGATCCGGGAGTCCCGCCGGACACCTCGATCGCGTCGATCCCCGCATCCGCGAGAATCCCCGCCGCCTCCACCGCCTCCCGGAGGGTGATCCCCCCGTCGAGAAAGTCGTCGCCGTTCTGCTTGATCCAGACCGGGTATTCTTTCCCGGTTGCCTCCCTCACGTCCCGGGTGACCTCGACGGCGAACCGGGTCCGGTTCGCGAGCGTTCCTCCGTATTCGTCCCCCCTCCGGTTCGTGAGCGGCGACAGGAACTGCCCGACGAGATATCCGTGGGCCCCGTGGAGCTGGACCCCGTCGAACCCCGCCTCCTTCGCGCGGGCCGCCGCGCGGGCGAACCCCGTCACGACCCGTGCGATCCCCTCCTTCGACAGCGCCTGCGGCTCCTCCTGGTAGTGCGGAAGCGCCACCGCGGAAGGAGCCACCGGGGGATGTCCGGACCAGCGGCGGGACGCCTGCCCGCCGGCGTGAACCAGCTGGGCGGCGATCCTTCCACCCCTGGCGTGCACCCGGGCGGTCAGCGCCTTCAGGGACGGCAGGAGCGAGTCGTCGTGCATCCCCATCTTTCCGGGGTTCTGCTTCCCCTCGGGGAGGACGAAGGCGTACCCGGTGAGAATCAGGCCGACCCCTCCCTCCGCGAGCGTTTCGTACAGGGAGACCAGCCGCTCCGTCGGAGCGCCGGTCTCGTCGCACATCCCTTCCCATGTGGCCGAGCGGACGATCCGGTTCCGCACCGGGATCCTTCCGACCGTGGCCTGTTCGAGCAATGACGGCATCGAAAATCTCCCCTCTGGAACTTCGTACCATCGTGTGCCATTCCGTGTCCGACCGTCAACAGCAACGCCCCCGGGATCTCTCCCGGGGGCGCTCGATGCCACCCGATCGGCGACGAGGAACCGGCTACTTCGCCGCCTCGTTCATGATCTCCCCGATGACCGTCTCCACCTCTTTCGCGATCACATCGAGGGAAGGCTCGCGGAACATCTTGAGGAGCACCGTGGGACGGAGGGTCTCCAGGACGATCTCCCTCCCCTCCTCGTAGATCGACACCCGGCAGGGAAGGGCGGCGGAGATCCGGATGTTGGTGTCCAGCACCTTTTTCGCCGCGTCGGGATTGCACACCTCGTAGATGTAGAGCCGGCGGTCGAACGCGAGCCCCTTGGAGTTCAGCGTCGCCTTCACGTTATGGATCCCCTGCACGCCGAACTTCCGCTCGGCGGCCGCCTCCTCGAACCGCTGGCGGACATCCCCCATCGATTTGCGGCTGCGCACGGTCATGAACATGCGGCACCTCCTCCTCTATCGCTCCGGGACCCCGACTTTTTTCAGGATCGTTTCCATGAGGCACCAGTTCGTCCACCCGGACTGGAACAGGTTGAGCCCTACGAACGCGGTGAACAGAAACCAGTACCGGCTCACATAGAGCCCCAGGAGCAGGCTCGCCAGGACGAAGGTTCCCGCGATCACCCGGATCCATCGTTCCACATTCATCGATTACCTCCCGCATGCGTTTCCCGCGGGAACCCGGAAATCCATTGTAGCCGAAAACCGGGGACCGGGAAAACCTTGGTCTCTGGTGTCTGCTCAGCTCTTCCGCAGCGCCTGGTCCAGGTCCTCCAGGATGTCGTCGATATGCTCCAGCCCCACCGACAGCCGGACGAAGTCTTCGGTCACCCCCGTCTCCAGCCGCTCCGCGGAGGTCAGCTGCGAGTGGGTGGTCGAGGCCGGGTGGATCACCAGGCTCTTCGCGTCGCCGATGTTCGCCAGATGGGAGAAGAGCTTCACCTGTTCGATGAACTTCTTCCCGGCCTCCATCCCCCCCTTGATGCCGAATCCCAGGATCGCTCCGTAGAGGCCCCGGTGGTGGTACTTCTTCGCGAGCCCGTGCTGCGGGTGGGAGGGAAGCCCGGGGTAGTTCACCCAGGTCACGTTCGGGTGCTTCAACAGGAACACCGCGACCGCCTGCGCGTTGGCGCTGTGCCGCTCCATCCGCAGGTGCAGCGTCTCCAGCCCCTGGAGGAAGAGGAAGGCGTTGAAGGGGGACATGGCGGGGCCCAGGTCGCGCAGCAGCTGCACCCGCGCCTTGAGGATGAAGGCGACGTTGCCCAGCCCCGGGAAGTTCCCGAAGACCTCCCAGTACTTCAGCCCGTGGTAGGAGGGATCCGGCTCCGTGAAGTGCGGGAAGTTCCCGTTCCCCCAGTCGAACTTCCCGGAGTCGACGAGGACCCCGCCGATCGAGGTGCCGTGCCCCCCGATGAACTTCGTCGTGGAGTGGATGATGACATCGGCCCCGTGGTCGAAGGGCCGGAACAGGAAGGGGGAGGGCATCGTGTTGTCTATCACAAGCGGGATCCCGGCCCCGTGGGCGATATCGGCGACCGCCCGCATGTCGAGAGTGTCCAGCTTGGGGTTTCCGATCGACTCCGCGAAGATCGCCTTCGTCTTCTTCGTGATCGCCTTCCGGAAATTCTCCGGGTTGGAGGGGTCGACGAACTTCACCCCGATCCCGAGCTTCGGGAAGGTGTAGTGGAAGAGGTTATAGGTTCCCCCGTACAGGGAGGCCGAGGAGAGGATCTCGTCCCCGGAGTGGGCGATGTTCAACAGCGCCACCGTCTCCGCCGCCTGGCCGGAGGCGACCGCCAGGGCGCCGCTTCCCCCCTCCAGCTGCGCGACCCTCTGCTCGAGCACGTCGGAGGTCGGGTTCATGATCCGGGTGTAGATGTTCCCGAACTCCGCGAGCCCGAAGAGGCGCGCCGCATGCGCCGTGTCGTTGAAGACGTAGGACGTGGTCTGATAGATCGGGACCGCCCGCGCGTTCGTCGTCGGGTCCGGCCTCTGCCCCCCGTGCAGGGCGATCGTTTCCGGCCTGTAGTTTCCCCCCATCGCCTGACTCCTTTCCCCCCTGGATTGGATCATTTAGCCTGCCCCGGAAAGGTCCCCCCATGCAACCGGTAATTTCCGGATCTTCCCCAAAAAAATGACGATAGATCTTATGGAGATTATAGTCTATCGAAAAACCTGTCAACCGGTTTGTCCCCGAAAAAATATATTCCCATCCAAACTTTTGCTTGACAGGAAACCGGGCGGGCCGTATCATCGTGTATACAGTATGCAGGAGGGAGTCCCCCTCTCCCTTCTGCAACCATCTCCTTCCTTCCCCTTCGCCTCAAGGCTTCGCCGTCCGGCCCCCCCGGCGGCGAAGCCGCGTCCGGATGCGCCTCGACACGAGCGAACCCGGAGACGGCTCCGCATCCTCGGAGCGGGCGCGACGCGGGCGGGCGAAGCGAAGCCCCCCTCCGAGGCGGCGGAGCCTATCCGAGCGCGCCCCGAAGAGGGAAACGCTACGGCCGCCCGAAGAGGCCGGCGGCGCCCATCCCGCCGCCGATGCACATCGTGACCAGCCCAAGCGCAGCGTCGCGCCGCTTCATCTCATGCAGGAGGGTGGCGGTGAGCTTCGCGCCGGTGCACCCCAGAGGGTGCCCCAGGGCGATCGCCCCCCCGTTCACGTTCACCCGGTCGGGATCCAGCCCCAGCTCCCGGATGACCGGAAGGGACTGCGCGGCGAAGGCCTCGTTCAGCTCGACCAGGTCGATCCGCGAGAGCTTGATCCGCAGGCGCTTCAGCAGCTTCGGCACCGCCTCGACCGGACCGATCCCCATGATCTCGGGGGGAACCCCGGCCACGGCGAACCCGAGGAAGCGGGCCATCGGTTCGACCCCCAGCCGCTTCAGGGCCCTCTCCGACACGACCACCGCGGCGGCCGCCCCGTCGCTCATCTGGGAGGAGTTCCCGGCGGTGACGGTCCCCTTCGGGTCGAAGGCCGGCTTGAGCTTCGCAAGCGCCTCGATCGTGGTGTCGGCCCGCGGCCCATCGTCCACCTGGAAGACGATCTCCCTCGGGACCGGCTTCTCGCCGTCCCGCGCGGAAAACACGGTCGTGGGGACCGGGACGATCTCCTCCTGGAACTTCCCCGCCCGGATCGCCGCCAGCGCCTTCATGTGGCTGTTGAAGGCGAACAGGTCCTGGTCCTCCCGGGTCACCTGGTACTTGACGGCCACCTGCTCGGCGGTGAGCCCCATCGGCATGAATACCTCGGGGCGATTCTCGACGATCTCGGGATTCAGGGAGGGCTTGTTCCCCCCCATCGGGACCATCGTCATCGACTCGGTCCCCCCCGCCACGATGATGTCGGCGAATCCGGCCATGATCCGCTCGGCCGCCATCGCGATCGCCTGGAGGCCCGAGGAGCAGAACCGGTTGATGGTCAGGGCCGGGACCGAGTCGGGAAATCCGGCCTTCAGCGCGCAGATCCGGGCGACGTTCATCCCCTGCTCCCCCTCGGGCATCGCGCACCCGAGGATGACGTCGTCCACCTGCCCCGGATCGAGGTTCTTGACCCGCTCGACCGCCGCGCGGACAGCGATCGTCCCCAGGTCGTCGGGACGGGTGTCCTTCAGGCTCCCCCGGTACGCCCTGCCGACGGCAGTCCGGACCGCGGAGACAATGTACGCTTTCGCCATCGGATTCCTCCTCGAAGGGAATCTCCCCTCCGTTCGACCGGCGCTTCCTAGTTCCGGAGGGGCTTCCCCTTCATCAGCATATATTGGATGCGGGCCTGGGTCTTTTCCTCTCCGCAGAGCGAGAGAAAGGCCTCCCGCTCCAGGTCGAGCAGATCCTGCTCGGAGAGACGCGTCCCCCGGGGCACGTCCCCTCCCGTCATCACGAAGGCGATCTTCCGGCCGATCCGTTCGTCGTACTCGCTGATATGCCCCGCCACTCGCATCGTGTAGAGCCCGTAAGCGAAATTCGCGTACTCGGCCCGCCCCGGAAGGGCGATGTCGGTCCGCGGCCGGGGCTGCTCGTACCCCTCCCGGTTCATGGCGAGCACCATGTTCTTCGCCTCCTGGATCAGGAAGTCGCGCTGTAGCGTGATCCGGTCCCCAGGGCGCAGGAATCCAAACTCCCGCGCCTCCTTCGCGGAGGTGGCCACCTTGGCCATTCCGACCGTCTCGAAGGCTTTCCGCAGGAAGGGAAAGGGGTCGGCGGCGACGCCGTCCGGAATCCCCTCGAGATGCCGGATCACCATCTCCTTGGTCCCCCCCCCGGCGGGGAGAAGCCCGACCCCCACCTCGACGAGCCCGATGTAGGTTTCCGCGGCGGCGCGCACCCGGTCGGCCCCCAGGCAGATCTCGCACCCTCCTCCCAGCGTCATCCCCGCCGGGGCGGCCACGACCGGCTTCCCGGAGTACCGGAGCCGCATGCAGGCGTTCTGGAACTCCCGGACCATCGTCTCGATGTTGTCGAAATTCCTGTTCTGCGCCTCGAGGAAGACGAGCATCAGGTTCGCCCCGACGCAGAAGTTCTCGGCATGGTTCGCGATCACCATCCCGGCGAACTCCTTCTCCGCGAGCGCCACCCCCTCGTTCATCATCGACACGATGTCGCCGTCGATCGCGTTCATCTTCGTGTGGAACTCCAGGCCGAGCACTCCCTCGCCGAGGTCGTAGAGGGTGGCCCCCGCGTTCCGTTTCACCACCCGGTTCCGGTCCCGGAGGGCCGGCAGGAAAAGGAGATCGGGCGAGACCGGGGCCGGGACGTAGGCGCCCTTCGCGAAATCGTACAACTCGAGGACCCCCTTCCGGCGACGGTAGAAGGAGCGGTTCCCCCCGGCCAGCATCTTCTCGACGTTTCCGGGAATTTTCTTCCCCTCCTGCTTCATCCGGGCCACCGACTCGGGAACGCCGATCGCGTCCCAGGTCTCGAAGGGGCCCAGCGTCCAGTTGAACCCCCATTTCATGGCGTTGTCGATGTTCATCACATCGTCGGAAATCTCCGGAATCCGGCTCGCGGAGTAGAGCAGGGTCTCCGAGAGGACCTTCCAGGCGTAGGCGGCCGCCTTGTCGTCGCCGTCGATCACTTTCCGGATCCGCGGCCCGACCTCCTCCTCCCCCTTGGCGGCGTCGAGCGACGGGAAGGAGATCTTCGCGGCCGGCCGGTAGTCGAGGGCCTTGTAGTCGAGGACGAACTTCTTTTTCGTCTCCCCCTTCCCCTCCATCTTGAAGAAGCCGCTTTTCGCCTTCCGTCCCAGCCAGCCCTTCTTCACCATCTCGGTCACGAAGGGGGGAGGGAGAAACCGCTCCCGCTGCGGGTCGTCCGGGAGATTCCGGTGGACGTTGTCGGCGACATGGAGCAGCGTGTCGATCCCGACCAGGTCCCCCGTGCCGAATGCGGCGGACTTGGGGCGACCCATCGCGGGCCCCAGGATCCGGTCCACCTCCTCGATGGTCAGGCCGTCCTCCACCATCGCGTGCATCGCGTACATCAGCCCGAAGATGCCGATCCGGTTCCCGATGAAGTTCGGCGTATCCTTCGCGTGGACGATCCCCTTCCCGAGCCTGCGCTCCCCGAACTCCGCGACGGCCTGCAGGATCTCCGGGTCCGTCTCCTCGCCGGGAACGATTTCGAGCAGCTTCATGTACCGGACCGGATTGAAGAAATGGGTCACCAGGAAGTGCCGCCGGAAGTCGTCGGAGCGACCCTGCGTCATCCGGGAAATGGCGATCCCGGAGGTGTTCGAGGTCACGATCGTTCCGGGCTTCCGGACCGCCTCGAGCCGCGTGTACAGGTCTCGTTTGATCTTCAGGTTCTCCGTGACCGCCTCGACGATCCAGTCGCACTCGGCCACCCGGGGAAGGTCGTCCTCCAGGTTCCCGATCGAGACGAGCCGGATGTCCTTCTGCGAATACAGGAGCGCGGGACGGCTCTTCCGGATCCCCTCGAGTCCCCCCGCGGCGAACCGGTTCCGGAACGCGGGATCCTTTTCCGTCACCCCCTTCTTCCTCTCCTCGTCGGAAAGGGTCGGCGGAACGATATCCAGCATCAGGCAGGGAATCCCGGCGTTCGCGAAGTGCGCGGCGATTCCCGAGCCCATGATGCCTGCTCCGAGCACGGCAACCCGACGGATATTCAGGACCATGACCCCCACCTCCCGGAAGAAAATGCGGTCGGAGCGAAAAAACTGAATAGCGATTCAGTATAGTACGAATATCGCAAAGGCGCCCCGCGTGTCAAGGGGGGCGGCTCTCCGGACCCGACCGGTCCTTCCCCCCGACCGCTCCTTCCCTTGCAGGCCCGTTCCCTTCTGGTGGACAATGTATGGATGAGGGGAATCTACGTGCACATCCCGTTCTGCGTGCGGAAATGCTCCTACTGCGACTTCTACTCGGTCCCGGCCTCCCCCCCGTGGCGGAGGGAATACCCGGGTCTTCTCGCGAGGGAGATGGATCTGCTCCTGGCGCGGTTCCCCGAAGAGGCGGCCGCCGTGTCCGACACCGTCTATTTCGGGGGCGGGACCCCCACGGTGCTCGGTCCGGAGGTTCTGTGCGGACTCCTGTCGGCCGTGCGGGAGCGCTTTTCGATCGCGGCCGGTGCGGAGGTGACGACGGAAGCGAACCCGGGCAGCGTATTTTCGGGGGACCTGAAGGCGCTGCGGGAGGGGGGGTTCAATCGGATCAGCATCGGCGCCCAGTCGTTCGCCCCCGCCACGCTCCGGACGCTCGGGCGGATCCACGGGGAGGAGGATGTCCGCCGGACATTTAGGAACGCCCGTTCCGCCGGTTTTCCGGCGGTCGGGATCGACCTCATCTTCGGGATCCCCGGCCAGACGGCCGCCTCCTGGCGGGAGGACCTGGAGCGGACGATTACGCTCTCACCCTCCCACGTCTCCGCCTACGCCCTCGCCCCCGAGCCGGGGACGCCGATCCACACGGCGATCGGGAGAGGGGAGCTCCGGATGCCTTCCGACGACGAGGCGGCGGAACTCTACGAGGCGGCGGGGACGCTCCTTTCCTCGGAGGGCCTCACCCGGTACGAGATCTCGAACTTCGCCCTTCCCGGGCAGGAATGCCGGCACAATCTCAAGTACTGGCGCCGCGACGGGTATCTCGGGTTCGGTCCTTCCGCGCACGGGCTGCTCTTTCCGCAGGACGAGGCCCCGTATGGCCTGCGGACGGCGAACCCGTCTTCCCTGGCCGAGTATGAGCCCCCCGTCCGGGAAGGACGCCCGGCCTGGTCGGAAACCGGCACCTGCACCCCCGAGGACGCCTGGAAGGAATCGCTGATCTTCGGGCTCCGGATGGCGGACGGGATCGACATCCGGCAGATCGAAAAAAGACTCGGCGCCCTGCCGGAGGCTCTGGGGGGCGCCGTGGAAGTGCTGGTCGCCTCGGGGATGCTGGAATCGGAGGGGGATCGATTGCGCCTGCCGGAGCGCCTCTTCTTCGTGTCGAACGAGGTCTTCGCGCGGCTGGCCTGAGTCCGGAAACCTCGTCCGAGCGCTCGAGCCAGGGTCCCGTGGAGGGCTGCGCCGCGTCGCGAGGGCGCCCGGAGACGGCTGCGCCGCCTCGGAGGGGGGCTTCACTCCGCCCGCCCTTCGCCCCCGGTTCATTCTTTTGATCTCCGCTCATCCCCCCGTCCTTCGGCTGGCTCCGCTCCTGTTTGCGCCCCGACGCGAGAGCGCCTGTGACCGCAGCACCCGCCGGCCGGGAACCCGCAGCGATGCGGTGGGGGGGCGCCCTATTTGCGTCCCTTTCCTCCTCGTTCCCGGCGCTCCTCCTTCCTCTCCCGCTTCTCCTCCTTCCACTCCTTCCATTCGCCCCGGCGCTCCCGCCGCTCCAGCACCCGCATCTCCCGGTGCTTCTTCAGCTGCCCGTAGGGGATCCTCTTGTGGGAGACATACACCCGCCGGTAGTCCCGGGGAAGCCGCACGATCTCGACCGGGACATACCGCTGCTCGACGATCACCCACGGGCCCTTGTATCCCTTCGCCCGGAACCATCTCCCCTCCTTCGGGGTCCACCAGAACCCCGCATGGAAGAGAAGGTCGCCCTCGATGTCGGGAGCGAAGTAGACCATGGTGTGCGGAACCACGATCATCTCGGGAGGCACCGCGACGACCACCGCCGGAAGCCCGATCCGGATGTTCACGTTCACCTCGGCGACCGCCGGAGCCGCGCAACACAGCGCCGTCAGCAGCACCGACAGACCCACCGCCGCATGCATTCCTTTCCGTATCCCGTTCATCCCGTTCCTCCCTGGTTTTCCGCGGCCTTGCCGCAATCTCCTGCAATCGTTTCCCGCCCGCCCCCCTTGGACGACCTTCGGGGAACTCTATTCATGCTCCGGACCGGACCCCCGACGCGCGGGGAGCCCATGTAGGCCATATCGCTTGAAACGAGAGATTCCTTTAGCTGGAGATTTCCCCCCTCCCACGAGAGGAAACCGAAAGACTGCAGTATCCGCGGCAGGCGAAACCTACTATAATAAACAACTTATGATGAAATCGTCCGATCCATCCCGGGACCCGGCAACTCAGGGTCGCCTGAAAGCAGGAATCCGGCTCAAGCTGGTCGGGTTTCTCCTGCCGGCCGCCTTCCTGCTCGTCATCGCCATGGCATGGGCGGTGACCCGGGTCTCCGAGGAGACGATCCGGTCGGACATGCTTCAGCGGGGGGTGTCCGTCTCCCGGGTCGTCGCGCTCTCGGCCGGGTACTCGATCCTCTCGGGAGACCGGCTCGCCATGGACAGCCTGGCCGCGGAGACCAAGAACAGCGCGCAGGACATCGAGTACGTGGCTATCCGGGACATGTCCGACTCCATCCTGGCGCACAACATCATCGTGGAGCGGGGAAAGCCCTTCTCTCCTCCCCTCCATGTCCAACGGATGGGAACGCTGCTGGAAACGCAGGTCGACGACGTCATCCGGTGGGGGCGAGACATGATCGAGTTCACCACCCCCATCTTCTTCGCCGGAAAGCGCATTGGGACCGTGTCGATGGCGATCTCCAAGGCGAGCCTGGTCGCCGCGCAGCGGGACATCCGGAAATCGGTCGCCGTCACCGCGCTGGTCTTCCTGATCCTCGCCCTGTTCGGAACCCTGTTGCTCTCCTCCCTCATCACCACCCCCGTGGAGAAACTCTCCTTCGGGGTCAACGAACTCGCCGGCGGCGTGGAGTTCCACCCGATTCCGGTGCGGGGCCAGGACGAGTTGGGGGAGCTGACCCGGAACTTCAACCGGATGGCGGAGACGATCCTCCGGCAGAAGGACCGCCTGAGCCGGTACGCGACGGAACTGGAAGAGGCCTATGTCGCCACGGTCCATGTGCTGGGGGCCTCCATCGACGCCCGGGATCCCTACACGATGGGGCACTCCACGCGGGTCTCCCACCTCGCCTGCGGGCTCGGGAAACGTCTCGGGTTCTCTCCGGAGGAAATCTCCCACCTGGGAAAGGCCTGCCTCTTCCACGACGTCGGGAAGATCCGGACGCCTGACGAGATCCTCCTCAAGGAGCAGAGGCTTTCCTCCCGCGAAATGGGCGTGATGCGGAGGCACCCCGAGGACGGCGCGGAGATCCTCCAGGTGGCTCCCTCCCTGCACCGCTACATCCCGGTGGTGAGGTACCATCACGAGTGGTATAACGGAAAAGGATATCCGGAGGGGATCCGGGATTCGCAGATCCCCATCCACGCGCAGGTCATCGCGATCGCCGACGCCTACGACGCGATGACGTCCTCCCGCCCGTACCGGAAGGCGCGGACGGCGGACGAGGCGGTCGGGGAGATCCTCCTGTTCCGGGGGACCCAGTTTTCCCCGAACTTGACCGACGTCTTCGTGCGGATGGTGACAAGGCATCCTCCGAAGGAAGACCATGAATGGAGGCAGATCCGCCTGTGAAAAAACTGTTGGCGCCTTTGGCCCTGGCGCTGCTGATCGCCGCATGCGGATTGCTCCCCCGGAAGGCGGTTGTTCCTCCGAAGGCCCCTCCCCCCGCGGCGGCTCCCACCGCTCCACCCCCCTCCGCCGGATCGATCGCGGACAATGCCTATGCGAACGGCGCGGCCGCCCTGGAGGAAGGCCGCCCGGGTCGTGCCCTCGATCTCTTTGCGGAGGCATGGAAGGAGGTCCCGGGCCATCCCGGGGTCGGACAGAACTTCGCGGGGGCTCTCGAGCGGCTCAAGAAACAGGGAGACGAAGCCGAGCAGCAGGGAAAACCGGAGGAGGCGGGGAGGGCCTGGTCCGCATCCCTTTCCTATCTCTCCCATCCGGCGGCCAAGGGAAAAGTCCTCCCCTTCACCCGGGCCGACCTACAGGGAAGCATCGACCGGCTGTCCAAAACCCTGATGGACAAGGGGCTCATGGAGTACCGGGAAGGCCGGTTCGAATCCGCCATTTCCTGGTGGCAGAAGATACTCGCCTACGATCCCTCCAATGAAGAGGCAGTGAAGTCTGTCCGGACCGCGACTACCCAGCTCGAGAATCTCAAGAAGATCCCCCCCAAGAAGTAGCCCCCCTCCGACTTGTCCTCCGTAGCAGCGTGAGCAGCGAAGGAGGAGGCGGCGGAGCCTGCACCGTGCGACCCTGCTACAGGGGGATGACTTCTTAGGAACGTCCCGGTTCTTCGGGGGGCGGCGTGTGCGTGCGCATCCGGCGCCCGCTCAGGAAGTAGAGGACCGGCACGGTCATCCGCGACAGAAAGAGCGACGCCACCTCCCCCGCCATGAGCGATATGGCCAGCCCCTGGAAGATCGGATCGAAGAGGATCACCGACGCGCCGACGATCACGGCCGCCGCCGTGAGCATCATCGGGCGGAATCGGACCGCGCCGGCGTCGATCACCGCCTGGTCGAGCGGCATCCCCTGCGTCAACCGCAGCTCGATGAAGTCCACGAGGATGATCGAGTTGCGCACGACGATCCCCGCGCCCGCGATGAAGCCGATCATGGAGGTCGCGGTGAAGAAGGCCCCCATCAGCGCGTGGGCCGGCAGGATCCCCACCAGGGAGAAGGGGATCGCCGCCATGATCGTGATCGGAGTCCTGAAGGACTGGAACCAGCCCACCACCAGGATGTAGATCAGGACGAGCACCGCCGCGAAGGCCAGCCCCAGGTCGCGGAAAACCTCGTAGGTAATGTGCCACTCGCCGTCCCACTTCATCGAGATCCGCTGGTCGCTCCCGGGCTGGCTCGCCACGTAGCGATCCATCCGGTACCCTCCCGGCATCACCAGGTTGTCGAGCGCCTGGTTGATGTGCAGGATCGCGTAGACCGGGCTCTCCACCGCCCCCGCCACGTCGGCGGTCACGTAGACCACCGGCATCAGGTTCTTGTGGTAGATGCTCTTCTCGGCGGTCTCCGTCTCGACCCGCACCAGCTCGCCCAGCGGGACCAGGTTTCCCTGCCGCCCGATGACCCGGACCTGCCGCAGCGACTCGATCCGGGACCGGTCGGCCCGGGGCAGCCGCAGCACGATCGGGACATCCTCCTTTTCCCGGGGCTGGTGGAGGAGCCCCGCCTCGGTCCCCCCGACCGCCATCGCGAGAGTCGCCGCCACCTGCTCCGTGGAGACCCCGTTCTGCGCCGACTTCACCGGGTCCACGACGAAGCGGTACAGGGGCTGGTCGTCCTCCACGTACCAGTCCACGTCCACGACCCCCTCGGTCTTCTCGAAGATCTCCCGCACCTGTCCCGCCACCTCGATCTGCCGCCGGTAGTCGGGCCCGTAGATCTCGGCCACCAGCGTCTGGAGGACCGGCGGCCCGGGCGGAACCTCGGCGACCTTGACCCGGGCGCCGTGCCGGGCGGCCACCTCCCGGATCGCGGGCCGGACCCGCTTGGCGATGTCGTGGCTCTGGGCGTCGCGCTCGCCCTTGCCCACCAGGTTCACCTGGATGTCGGCCTCGTGCGGGGCACGCCGCAGGAAGGAGTGCCGCACCAGCCCGTTGAAGTTGTAGGGCGAGGCGGTGCCGACATACATCTGGTAGTTCACCACCTCCTGGACGTTCGCCAGCACCGCCCCGATCTCCCGGGTGACGGCGGCGGTCTCCTCCAGCGGCGTCCCCTCGGGCATGTCGATCACCACCTGGAACTCGCTCTTGTTGTCGAAGGGGAGCATCTTCACCTTCACCCACTTCACCGCGACAAGGGAGACCGATCCCAGCAGCAGCACGGCGACCATCGCCAGGAAGCCGTACCGCCAGGCCGGCCGGTGGAGCAGCCGGTCCATCGTCTTCCGGTAGAGGCGCGTGGTCCACCCCTCCCCGGCGTGGGCCTCCTCCGCCTCGCGGGAGAGGAGGCGGACGCTCGCCCAGGGGGTCACGATGAAGGCCACCAGCAGGGAGAACAGCATCGCCGCGGTCGCCCCCACCGGGATCGGCCGCATGTAGGGCCCCATCAGACCGCGGACGAAGGCCATCGGGAGGATTGCGGCGATCACCGCGAAGGTGGCCAGGATCGTCGGGTTGCCCACCTCGTCCACCGCCTCCACCGCGATCTCGGCCACGGAGCGGCCGCGGTTTTCCGGAAGCCGGTAGTGGCGGACGATGTTCTCCACCACGACGATCGCGTCGTCGACCAGGATCCCGATGGAGAAGATCAGGGCGAACAGGGTCACCCGGTTCAGCGTGTACCCGGTGAGGTAGAAGACCGCCAGAGTGAGTGCCAGCGTCACCGGGATCGCGATCGCCACGATCCCCGATTCCCGGAACCCCAGGGTGAACCCGATCAGGACCGCCACCGAGACGATGGCGATCAGCATGTGGAGGAGCAGTTCGTTCGATTTCTCGGCCGCCGTCTCTCCGTAGTTCCGGGTAACGGTCAGCCGGACCCCGTCCGGGATCATCTTCCCGCGGATCGCCTCGACCTTCCCGAGCACACCATCGGCGATCCGGATCGCGTTGGTCCCCTTCCGTTTGGCGATCGAGAGGGTCACCGCCGGGAGGGGAGCGGGCGATTTCTCGCGCGCAGAAGGTCCCGTCGCGTAGAAAACGTAGTCGGCCGGCTCCTGAGGGCCGTCGAGGATCGTGGCCACGTCCCGAAGAGAGACGGGGCGCCCACCGTGCACCCCCAGCACCACCCGCCCCACCTCGTCGGCGGTCCGCAGGAAGCCGCCGGTCTCCACCAGGAACTGCCGGTTCCCGGAAGAGAAGCTCCCCGCCTGGAGCTGCCGGTTCGCCTGGGAGAGCAAGGGGAGAAGGGCGGCGGGCGCGACCCCCCGGGCCGCCATCCGCGCCGGGTCCAGCTCCACCCGCAGCTGGCGGCGCAGGCCGCCGAGAATCCGGACCTCGGAGACGTCGGGAACCGTCTTGATCTGGTCGTGCAGCAGCAACGCGATCCGCCGCAGCGCGAAAGGGTCGTACCGGTCGCTGGAGAGCGTCAGCGCCAGGATGGGGACGTCGTCGATGGAGCGGGGCTTGACCAGGGGGGTGCTCGCCCCGGGGGGGATCAGGTCGAAGTTGGCGAACATCTTCTGGTTCAGGCGGACGATGCTCTTTTCCTCGTCCTCCCCCACCTGGAACCGCACGACCGCCATCGACATCCCGGGCGAGGAGGTGGAATAGATGTACTCGACCCCCGGGATCTCCCAGAGCAGCTTTTCCATCGGCCGGGTGACCCGCTCCTCCACCTCCTTCGCCGAGGCGCCGGGCATCTGCACGAACACGTCGATCATCGGGACGACGATCTGCGGCTCCTCCTCCCGCGGGAGGAGGAGCACCGCCCCCAGGCCCAGAAGCACCGAGGCGATGACGATCAGGGGGGTCAGCCGGGACCCGATGAAGGCGGCCGCGATCCGCCCGGCGATTCCCCGTCCGGCAGGGCTCACCGGCGAACCTCCACGAGGGCGCCGTCCACCAGCGCTTCCGGAGGGGAGACCGCCACCCGGGTTCCCGGGTCGATCCCGGAGAGGATCTCCACCCGGTCGCCGTATGCCTCTCCCGTCTTCACCATCACCAGCCTCGCCACGTTGTCCTCGCCGATCTCGAAGATCCCGTCACCCCCCCCGGCCCGCATGATCGCGGCGCGCGGGACGGCCACCACGCTCTCCTTCCCCGTCACGAAGCGGACCCGCCCGGACATCCCGGTGCGCAGCGCGGTCTTCCCGGAGAGGTCCACCTTGACGGTGAAGGTCCGGCTCTTCGGATCCACCAGCGGCACCGCCTCCGAGACCGATCCGGGAACCTCCCTCCCCGGGCGGGTGTCCAGGACGACCGTCACGCGGGATCCGACCCGGAGCAGGCCGAGGTAGCTCTCCGGGACGGAGGCCTCCATCCGGTACCGCCGCGTGTCCTCCAGGACCAGGATCGACATCCCCGGGGAGGCCATCGACCCCGGGTCCGCGTTCTTCTCCGTCACCACACCGGCGAAGGGAGCGGTGATCCTCGTGTAGGAGAGCATCGCCCGGGCGACGTCGGCCTGCGCCTTCGCCTGGTCAAGCCGGGCCGAGGCCTGCGCGCGCCGGTCCAGCGCCCGCTCGTGGTCCATTTCCGCCATCGTCCTCTTCGCATGGACCTCGTCGAACTCCTGCGTGGTGACGATCTTCTCCTCGTGGAGCTTCCGGAACCGCTCGTAGGTCCTCACCGCGAGCGTTTTCCCCGCCTCCGCCTGCGCGATCGCCCGCTCGGCCTCCTCCCGGCCCGCCTCCGCCTCCGCCACCGCCCCTTCCGCGGCGGCGAGCTGCGCCCGGACCGCGGCGTCGTCGATCGTCGCCAGAAGCGCCCCCTGCTCCACCCGGCTCCCTTCGGCGACCGGGATCGAGGTGATCCGCCCCATCGTCTGGGCGGCGACGACGGCGATGTTCTCGGCACGGACCGTCCCCGTCACCTCGGCCGTTCTCTCCCGCGGGGAGGAGTCGGTGCGGACGACCTCCACCCCGGAGACCCGGGGACGCTCAGCGGCGGCGTGTTTCTTTTGTTCGCCGCACCCGGCCGGCAGGGCCAGGAGCAGGGCCATGAGCAGGCTCCCGGCCCCCCGGGCGGCCGTGGCCGCGATCTTCTTCCGGGTACCGTCGGTACGGACCGATCCGGTGTTCCTCACGGGTTCCCCTTTCCATCGTTCTCCCGGGAGACGGACAGCGCCCAGGACAGCAGGGTCCCGGAGGCGGCCTCGAGCCGCCCCCGGGACTGCTGCAGGTCGTTTGCGGCCCGGATCCCGTCGGCCCGGGAGCCGTTCAGGGCGGTCTGCGCATCGAGCAGGTCGATCATCCGGGCCAGCTGGTTCTCGTACCTCGCCTTGACCAGCCGCGCCCCCTCTTCCGCCGCTTCCGCCGCGGCCCGGGCGATCGCGAGGCGGCGTTCCGCCTCCTCCACCGCCAGCCAGGCCTGCGTCACCTCGAATGCGGCCCGGTCGGAGGCACCCCGGAAAACTTCCTGCGCCCCCGCTCGTTCGGCGACCGACTTCGCGACCGCGGCCTCCCTTTGGAACCCGTCGAACAGGTTCCAGGAAAGCCCCACCCCGACCTTCCAGCTCCGGTTGTCCGGCGAGAACGGCCCGTCCTGCCCGTCGATCTGGTAGACGCCCGTGACCCCCACCGCCGGGAGGTAGCCCGACCGCTCGAAGGCCACCTGCTCCTTCGCATTCTCGACCCGAAGCGAAAAGGCCCGCAGGTCGGACCGAAGCGAAGGGAGGGCGGAGATCCTCCCCTCGAGCGACCCTCGCTCCGGAAGCTCCGGGACCGGCCCGACCGCATCCACCCGCGCTCCCCGCCTCTCGCCGATCGCCAGCCCGAGTGCCGTCATCGCGAGCAGGACCCGGTTTTCCGCCGTCACCTTCTCCGCCTCCGCGGTGGCCAGAAAGACCTTCGCCCGGAGCAGGTCGGAGAAAAGCCCCATCCCGTTCCTCTCCAACACCTCCGCGAGCCGGTGGTGCTCCCGGGCGTCGGAGAGCCCCTGCTCCGCCACCTTCCGGTACTCCTTCGCGGTCAGCAGATCGAGGTAGGCGAAGAGCAGCTGGTAGACCACCTCTTCCCTTCTGCGGGAGAAGTCGAGTCCCTTCGCATGAGCCTCGCGGGCGGCCATTCCCAGCCCAAACCATGCCTTCGGCGCGAAGACCGGCTGCTCCAGCGTGAAGGTGGCGATGAAATCGTGGATCGGGGGGGCTTCGTTGAAGTTGCGGACGTCGGCGAAATCGGAGGCGAGCAGTCTCTCTTCGTTCAGCTTCAGCGCGAACGCTTCGGCGGGCAGGTTCGTGCGGACGAACTTCTCCTCGAAGGACAGCCGGGGAAGGTAGAGCCCGCGCGCAGCCCTGGCGTCCTCCCGCGCGGCATCGGTCTCGAAACCCGCCGCCGCGAGGGTTGCGTTGCTTCGAAGAGCCTTTTCCATCGCGGCCGGAAAATCGACCCCTTCTCCGGCGGCCGCGGCGCGGAACATCCCGCCCGATGCGAGCAGCGCCGTGACCAGGACCGTTGCGTGGACCATGCGGCGGACGAAACGTTCGGGAACGGCCATCGAGACCTCCCTTCCCCCGCCGGCGACCGTTCTGATGCAACGCCGGCGGAATCACCCTGATCGGTAAGGCAAGGAAGATGCCATATTCCGAACGAACGAACTATCGAAAAAATAGCCTTATGTACAGCAAAATACAGGTTTCATCGTTCCGGTCTCGACCCGAGGCATCGCCCCATCGCAACAAAACGTTACCCTGCAAGAGAGACAGACGTGCAACCTGTGTTGCGGCAGATGGTGCGGCGGTTTCCCGGTCATTTTCCGCGAAGGATGGCGATGGTATAGCGCCCGGTTCCCAGCACCTTCCGGGCCGCCCGGTTGACCTCCTCGAGCGTCACCGCTTCGATCTTCTCCGGGATCCGGAACGTTTCCTCGTACCCGACGCCGTAGAGCTCATAGTACATCATCTTGTCCGCATAGGAGAGGTTGCTCTGGAGCCCGATCTCGTAGCGGCCGATCGTCCACCGCTTCGCCCGCTCGAACTCCTCCGGGGTGACCCCGTGTTTCTCCACCTCCTCGATCTCCTTCAGCGTGTCCCGGATGGCCCCTTCCAGTTTGTCGGCGCTGGTGCCCATGTAGAAGGCGAAGAACCCGGGATCGATCTGCTCCGAGGAGAAGGAGGTCACGGAGTAGGCCAGCGACTTCCTGTCCCGGAGATTGGTGAAGAGCCTTCCCCCCTGACCGGCGAGCGCAGCGCCGAGCAGGTCCAGGGCATGCCGGTCGGGGTCGGTGAAGCGCGCCCCGGTGTACCCGATCACGAAGTGGGCCTGCTCCTTCTCGCGCCGCTCCTCGGCGCGCAGGATCTCCCTCGCCTCCGGAACCGGCATCGGTCCGATCGGGACGAACCCTTCCTTCCGGGGGAGGTCGCCGAAGGCCTTCCGGACGATCGAAAGGGCCTCCTCCGTCCCGATATCCCCGGAGACGGCGATCACCAGGTTCCGCGGGTCCGAGATACGTCCGTAGAAGGCCGCGACATCCTCCCGCGAGATCGCCCGGACCGACTCTTCCGTCCCGAGCGGGTTCCGCGCGTACGGGTGCTCTCCGTAGTGCCTGGAGAGAAAGAGCAGGAAGACCGACTGGGTCATGTCGTCCTTCAGGAGCGAGAGCCTCCCGAGCACCTCGGTCCGTTTCTTCTCCAGCTCCTCCGCCGGGAAGATCGGCCAGCGCAGCGACTCGGTGAAGAGGCGGAACCCCTGTTCCAGGTCCTTCCGCAGGAACTTCCCCCGCAGGCCGAACGAGTTCCTCCCCGAAAATCCCAAGAGGTCGGCGGCGATGTTCTCCACCGCCTCGGAGATCTCCTTGGCGCTTCGCTCCCGTGTCCCTTTCGTCAGCATCTCCGCGGTGATCGCGGAAAGCCCCCCCTTGTCGGCCGGCTCCGCGCGCAGCCCCGCCAGAAACCCGGCCTCCACGGCCACCACCGGGACCGACCGGTCCTCCCGGACCACCACCCGGATCCCGTTCTCCAGGACTTCCCGCGCGACCGTTCCGTTGCGGGCGCGACCGGCCTTCGGCGTCTCCCGCATCGCTTCCCGGTAGGCCTCCTCCGCCAGTGCCTTTACCTCGGACTCGGAGAGGATCGATCCATCCCCGCGAGGCACCACCAGGGAAACGGACAGGTTCCCAGGCTTGAGGTGCCTGCGGGCGGCCGACCGGATGTCGGCGGCCGAAACCGACCGGATCCCCTCGAGATACTTCCTCTCGAACCCCCCGTCCCCCAGGGTCGTCTCGAAGAACCCGACATGACGCGCGAGCGACGCCTGGGACTCGAGCGAGTAGAGGAAGTCGCTTTCCGCCCCCGTCTTGGCGCGGGCCAGCTCCTCCCCCTCGGGCGGCTCCGCGGCCATCCGGAAGATCTGGCGCAAAGCCTCCCGAAGCGCCTCGCGGGCCTTGTCGGCGGACCCGGTCGCCCCGACCAGGAGGATCCCGGGGTCCCGGGGGGTGTACGAGTAGGCGCTGATGGAATCGACCAGCCCCCGATTGTCCTTCACCTCCCGGTAGAGGCGGGAGGTCTGTCCTCCACCCAGGATGGTGGAGAGAAGGTCCCAGGCGAACACCTCCCGGCTCCGCATCGAGGGGCCGTGGAACCCCAGGTCGATGTAGACCCGTTTCGCCTCCCGCTCCTGGATCTTCACCCGGATCCCCTTCTGGGGCGGTTCGGCCGGACGCTTCTCCGGGGGAGCGGCATGCCCCTTCAGGGAGCCGAAGGTCCTCTCGATCATCGGGCGCGCCTTCACGGGGTCGACGTCGCCGGTGATCACCAGCACCATGTTTCCGGGATAATAATACCGGGTGAAGTAGGAGACGAGATCCTTCCGGGTCGCCTTCCGGATGGTGTCCGCGTACCCGATCACCGGCCGGCCGTACGGATGGACCTGGAAGGCCTCCCGGAAGAGGGCCTTCGAGTTCACCCGGCCGGGGTTGTCCTCGTTCATCCGGAGTTCCTCGAGGACCACCTCCTTCTCCCGCGCCAATTCCTCCGCGTCGAAGACCGAGTTCCCGAGGGTGTCGGCCAGGATGTCCATGGCGTTTTCCAGGTACCTGCCGGAAATCGTGATGTGGTAGACCGTGTGGTCGAAGCTGGTGTAGGCGTTGATCTCCCCCCCCAGCCCTTCGACTTCGCGGGCGATCTCCCCCGGTCCCCGGCGCTTGGTCCCCTTGAACGCCATATGCTCGAGGATGTGGGACATCCCGGCGCGGGAGGCCGGCTCGGTCGTGCTGCCCGCCTTGACCCAGGCCTGCACCGCCACGACGGGAGAGGAATGGTGTTCCCGGACCACGACCGTCAGGCCGTTCCGCAGCCGAAATTTTTCGATCACCTTCGATTCCTCCCCGTCCGTTTTTTCCCGGGCCCCCACGGACGCGGGCGTTCCGAGCCACAGGGCCCCGAAGACGGCCGCGCCGAGCAGGACCTTGCACACCATGTTTTTCGGGCGGATTTTCACCGATCGTCCCCTCCCGGGCCGTTTCCCCATCCGGATGACCGCCGCCAGGGAATCGTTTCCTCCCGGCACGAAGGGTCATTATATCCCACGGAGGCACTGCGATCGCCGGTTGCCGGGGGGCGGATTTCCGAATATCCTGTCGGGGAAGGTTCCCTTCCAGGAACCGGGGAGGCCCGGATGGAGCGATCCAGGAGGAGCAAGGCCGGAAAGTCCCGCCCCTCCGGCGGGACGGGGGCAAGGAACTCCGGAGGAGGCGGGCGGCAGGACGCCGGATTTCGCCCGGACCGGTTGACCGCCCGGGCGAAGCAGGGAGACGAGGAGGCGTTCCTGGCACTGGTCCGCTTCCACTCCACCTTCAATCCGATCCCGCTGACGCCGGACCTGCTCCTGGCCTCCGGACTGGACGACATCACCCGGGCCCGACTGTCCGTGCGCCTCCAGCGGAAGGAGGACCGGCTGCTTCGCCCCTTCCCCGGCATCGACATGATCTTCTGGGGGGAAAAATGGGTCCAGGAGACGCTGGACCGGTTTCTCTGGAAAACAAGGGGCGGGAAGAAATCCCCGAACGGGGCGTTCCTCGAGAGGCTGTGGGAGGCTTCCCGCGAGGGGGCGATGCTCCAGCTGCGGATCTACCGGAAGGCGGACGTGACGCCGTCGGCCTGGGTCCGGGTGAAGGCCCCCCATTTCATGAACCTCGGGCTCACCGACGCCCAGATGCTCAGGATCGCGAGGGCCGAAGGATGCCGGTTCGAGGAGCAGGCCTTCCTGTCCGCGGTAAAGCGTTTCCGGAAGTAGACAATGCTACACGGCGGTGCGCTGTTCCGCTTCCCGGTCGAAGAGCTTGTCCACGCTGATCATGTAGGGCCGGGGCCCCGCCGTTCTGGGAGGCCCGATCCGGGTCGGCAGCCCCGGGCGGAGGGCCGACGGGAAGGGATGGTCCTCCACGACATCGAGGTGGCGGCGGATCAGCTTCTCGATGGCGGAAAGCAGTTGGCGTTCCGGGATGTCGCAGAGGGAGATCGCGATCCCCGTCGCGCCGGCGCGCCCCGTCCGGCCGATGCGGTGGATGTAGGAGCCGGGGTCTTCCGGAATGTCGTAGATCAGCACGTGGGACAGTTCCGCGATGTCGATCCCTCGCGCGGCGACGTCGGTCGCCACGAGGACCCGCGTTTTTCCCCGCTTGAACTCCTCGAGGGCGTTCTCCCGCGCCGCCTGGGACCGGTCCCCATGGATCGCCTCCGCGTGGATGCGCCCCCGGACCAGGTTCCGGGCCACCCGGTCGGCCCCTCGCCGGGTACGGGTGAACACCAATGCGCTGCGGACCGAAGGATCGGAGAGGATGTGCAGGAGAAGCGCCGGCTTGTTGTTCCGGTCCACATGGTAGACCCGATGCTCCACCCCGTCCGCCGCGGAGGAGGGAGGCTCCGCCTCGACGCGGATCGGGTTTCGCAGGATCGTGGAGGCCAGGCGCCGGATGTCTTCCGGCATCGTCGCGGAGAAGAAGAGGGTCTGCCGCTTCCCGGGAAGCAGGGCGGCAATCCGGCGGATGTCCTGGATGAACCCCATGTCGAGCATCCGGTCGGCTTCGTCCAGCACGAAGATCTCCACCGTGTCCAGCCGAAGCAGGCCCTGGGAGTGCAGGTCGAGCAGGCGGCCCGGCGTCGCCACGAGGATGTCCACCCCGCGACGCAACGCGTCGGCCTGCGGTCCCTGCTTCTTCCCCCCGTAAATCACCGTCGTGCGGAGACCGGTGCGGGACCCGTAGTCTCCGAAGCTTTCCGCCACCTGCAGCGCCAGTTCGCGGGCCGGTTCGAGCACGAGGGCCCGGATCGGCCTGCCGGCCCGCCCCTTGTTCCCGCGCGGTTCCCCCCCTCGGGGGGACGCTCCGTTGAGCCGCTGCAGGATCGGGAGCGCGAAGGCGGCCGTTTTTCCCGTGCCGGTCTGCGCGCACCCCAGCAGATCCTTTCCTTCCAGCACGAGGGGGATCGCCTTTACCTGAATCGGGGTGGGCGTTTCGTAGTTCTGGGTCCGCACCGCCTGGAGCAGTTCCGGCGCGAGCCCTAGCTGTTCAAACGTCATTCGATGTTCTCCTTGATCTGTTTTTCCCGGCGCGCAGTCCGGTTCCCTGGCGCCGCCTGGCGCGGGGCACACCCGCGCCGGTTCACTTCGTGTCAACCCCTACGCCGAATGGGAGGCGCGGCCGTTTGCCCCGGAGGCATCCGAATCGCGTTCGCGGAAGGATCGTTCCGTGGGGAATTCCAAAAGTATTCCCATAAAATACCTTACCCTATCACCGTTGGATGCGGAACGCAAGGAAAAGGGTGCAGGATCAGGAAGGGGCTCCGCCGGGCGCCCTACTTTTTGATTCCGAGCAGCTCGATCTCGAAGATCAGGGCCTGGTTCGGGCCGATCTCCCGTCCCGCTCCCCGTTCCCCGTAGGCGAGCTCCGCGGGGACGAAGAGCTGCCACTTGTCGCCGACCTTCATCTTCTGGAGCGCCTCCTTCCACCCCTCGATGATGCCGCTCACCGGGAAGGTGGCCGTCTCCCCCCGCTGGTAGGAGCTGTCGAACTCGGTCCCGTCGATCAGGGTCCCGCGGTAGTTCGTCTCCACCGTGTCGGTCAGCTTCGGGCTGCTCCCGCTTCCCGCCTTCAGCACCTTGTACTGCAGACCGCTGGGAAGCGTGACCACCCCCTTCTTCTTCTTGTTCGCGGCGAGGAACTCCTCCCCTTCCTTCCTGTTCTTCTCCATGATCCGCCGGACCTGCTCCTGCTGCTTCTCCATCAGCTCCTTCTGGAGATCCGCAAGCGTCTGCCGGGCCTCCTCCGGCGTGAGGAGGGTCTTCCCCCCGGCGAAGGCATCCCGCACCCCCTGCGCGAGCAGATCCGGATCCACCTCGAACGGCTGCTGCTTCAGGTTCCTTCCGATATCCATCCCGATGCTGTAGCTCACCCGCTCCTTCTTCTCCTGGAGTTCCTTCCCCTGCGGAGTCCCCTCCGCGCCCGCGGTTGCGGCCAGCAGGAGCGCGGCCAACGCTGCCATCCACCGAAGGTTCATCGCCTCTCCTTTCCGGTTCCATGAAACAAGGTACCCGGACCCCATTCGGGAAACCCGCGCTCCCGGAGCCGGGCCGGATCCGCGTCACAGTATACGGCTTCCGCACGCGGGGGACCACCCCTGTTCCCCGGGAAAAAACCGGTTGTGGAGCCCTTTCCATTCCCGGTACAATGGGGGCAAAGGCACGGATCCCGTCAACGGTTTTTCCTGGCAGTTCACCAGCCGATAGCGAAAGCAGGTTCTCCCGCGCGGGGCGGGAGAGGAGTCGGTTTCCCTCGACAGGGCCGGGCGTCCCGGTTGTCTCCGGGAGGCGCCGGCGGCGGAGGCACTGTCCATGTTCGCGAGTGCCTGCAGGCGGGCCAGCCGCTACACCCGTCCGGTGATCATCCGCCGGAGGTTTTTCGACAAGAGGGTGCGGTGTACCTGCGGGGCCTTCGTGATCCTGAACCCGGAGGGATGGATCGTCACCGCGGCCCACCTGTGGAACTCCTATTTCCTGTACCAGGAGCATGTCGCGAAGATCGCCGACTACGACCGGCAGGTCCGGGAGATCCGGGATGACCTCTCGCTGAACTACGAGGAAAAGCACGACCGGATCGGACGGCTTTCCACCGACCCCGGGTGGATCACCCACATCTCCTACTGGTGGGGGAAGGAAGGGGTCCTGTTGAAGGATCCCAAGTTCCTCCCCGACGGAGACCTGGTCCTCGGGAGGCTCGAGCCGTTCGAGCCCCCGGAGCAGGCCGTCTACCCCGTCATCAAGGACCCCTCCCGGCTGGACATCGGGACGAGCCTGTGCAAACTCGGCTACCCCTTTTCCCGGATCGAGGCGACCTTCAACGAGTCGACCCAGTCGTTCGAGTTCTCGCCGGGAACGGCGCATCCGACCCGGTTCCCCGTGGAGGGGATCTATACGAGGGACCTGCGGGCCGGAAGATCCCGGGACGGGAAGTACGAGATCAAGTTCCTCGAGACCTCCTCCCCGGGGATCCTGGGGCAGAGCGGCGGTCCGATTTTCGACGTGAAGAGCTCCCTCTGGGGGGTCCAGAGCCGGACCGACATGTACCCGCTGGGGCCGGCGACCGAGGACGGTCCCGGAAAGGAACGCCGGGAGGAACCTGCCTACTTCAGCGTCGGGGTGGGAATCCACCCCGAACTGCTGATCGGCTTCCTGCTGGACAACGACATCCCGTTCACCCTGTCCGACTACTGACCCCCGGCGGCCGCCGCATCCCCCGCGGCACCTGTCCGAACAGTTTCCCGGTCCGCAGGACCGGCCTTCCGTCCAGGTAGAGCTCCCCGTCCTTCCGCAGGTCCTTGATCATGTCCCAGTGGACGGCGGAGACGTTTTTCCCCCCCGACTCGGGGTAGGACCTCCCCACCGCGAGGTGGATCGTACCCCCCATCTTCTCGTCGAGCAGGATGTCGCGCGTGAACTCGGTCACCCCCGCGTTCGCCCCGATCCCGAACTCCCCCAGGCGGCAGGCGCCCGGGTCGGCGGCCAGCATCTCCCGCAGGTAGGACTGGTTCTTCTCCGCGGCGGCCTCGACCACCTTCCCCTTCCGGAAGGCCAGACGGATCCCCGACACCTCGCGCCCCCCGACGATCGAGGGGAACTCGAAGAAGATCCTCCCCTCCGCGGAGCTCTCCACGGGGCCGGTGAAGATCTCCCCGTCCGGCATATTGAACTCCCCCGCGCAGGGGATCGCCTTGCGCCCCCGGATCGAGAAGGAGAGGTCGGTTTCCCTTCCCGTGATCCGGACCCGTTCGCCCTTTTCCAAAATCCTCTTCGCCCTCCGGAACATCCTCGCCATCGCCGCCCAGTCCTGGTCCACGGCCCGGTAGTAGAGCTTCTCGTATTCCGGCAGCGACCGGTCGGTCTCCTGGGCGAGCGCCTCGGTGGGGAAATTCGTCACCACCCAGCGGACCCGCCGGAGAAGGATTTCGGAGACCGGCTTGAGCGCCTTTCTCCGCTCGGCCATCTTCCTCGGGGGGATGTGGCTCAGGTGGCGGGTGTTCCCCGGCGCGAGGATGACGATGTCGGCGTCGATCCGCTTCGCCTCGTAGACCCTGGTCGGCGGAAGGTGGGCGACCTGGGCGGCAGAGGCCTCCTCGAAGAAGATCCGCTGGGCCTCCTCGAACCCGGCCGAAAGGAGCGGGTGTGCTCCCGCGCGGAGCACCTCCCGGTACACGGCCAGGGCGAGCGGGCGGGCGGGATCGCCGCAGGAGATCCGGACGATCTCCCCCCGTTTCGCCTTCACCGAGTGCCTGACGAGGATCCGCGCGAGGCGGGCGACCTGTTTCCCGGTGTCCATCGTTCTCCCGTCCGATCGTCTATTTTCCGCCCTTGAGCGCCTCGATCGCCTCCATCTTCCGCTCGGCCTCCCCGACCTTCCGGAGGGCCCGCTGCAGCACCTCCCCGTCGGCCGACTCCCGGTTGAAGGCGTGGCAGGTGTCCGCGAGGATCGGGGAACGAAGCCCGAGCTGCCGGTTCTCCTCGAGGTCGAGATCGAGGACCCCCTCCCACTTCCGGCCGACGATGCTGTAGGAACCGACGAAGATCGCGCGGAAGGTGGACTCGATCATCTCGTAGACATGGGTGCACCCCATGTTCCGGGGGATCCGCTCCTTGACCTTCTTCAGCCCTCCCCGTTCCAGAACGCCGATCCCGGCGAGGGAGGAAAGCAGCTCCAGCGGCCTCTTTTCGCAGCAGGGATAGGGGATCCGGTCCATCTTCCCGGCGATCTTCTCGATCCGGTAGGCGTCGTCCAGCAGGACCGCGAGGTTCATGTCGTGGTAGTCGTCGTGCATCCTCGTGAGGGCCAGGATCTTCCCCTCCTCCAGCTTGTACATCTCGCACTTGACGATCCGGCCGAACACCTGCTTGTGGTGCTTGGCCAGATCCATGATCGACTCGAACTCCATCATCTCTTCCCTTTCCCTTCCTTTCCCCGGAACGCCTTCCGGAGAGCCTCGAGATTCCGGATGTCCATCTCGAACTCGTCCTCCCCGTCCTTGGGCGTTTCCAGGATCATCGGCAGCTCCCGGAACACCGGGTGGGCCATGATCCTGCGAAACGCCGGGAGCCCGATCTCCCCTTTTCCGATGTGCTGGTGGCGGTCCACCCGGCTCCCGAGGGGGGTCTTCGAATCGTTGAGGTGCCACATCCGTACGATCGGAAGAATCCCTTGCAGGGCAAGCTCCTCCAGGAGCCCCTCCCACCCACGGTCCACGGTGATATCATACCCCGCCTGGAACAGGTGCGCGCTGTCCAGGCAGACGGCCACGTCCCCCGGGGCCCCCGCCGCGTCGATCAGCCTGCGGATCTGCTCCATGGAGCGCCCGATCGAGTTCCCCTGGCCGGCCGTGTTCTCCAGCAGCAGCGTCACCCCCGATGGGAGCCTGCCGAACTCCCGGAGGGCGCCCGCGATCCGGGCGATCCCCGTTTCCTCGGGGTCCTCGCCGCAGGATCCGGGATGCATGACGAGATGGGGGACGCCCAGCATGGCGGCCCGGGAGGCCTCGTCCTCGAGGGCATACAGCGACCGGGTCCGGACCGACTCCTTCGCGGACCCGAGGTTGATCAGGTAGGCGCAATGGATGGCTTCGCTGCGGACGCCCGTTCGGGCGCATTCCCGCCGGAAATTCTCCGCCTCGTCCTCCTCGAGCGCTTTCCCCATCCAGCGAGTTCCCGGCTTCGAGAAGATCTGGATCACCTCCGCCCCGATCCGGACCCCCCGTTCCGGCGCGCCGGAAAGCCCCCCGGCCACCGAGACGTGAGCGCCCAGCGGAGGAAGGCCGGAGCGGGACACCTCTTTTTTCAGTTTGCCTTGAGACGGTGGCACTGGCGGCAGTTCTTCTTCCGGAGAGGGTGATCCTTCGTCATCGGGAACTCCTTCCCGTCGTCGTGGCAGGCAAAGCATGCCTCGTCGGAGGCGGCCTGGAGGTGCGGCGGCGTCTGGGTCAGGTACCGCTGGCGCCCCGTCAGGGAAAGGACGACCAGGAACCCGACGACCACCATCACCATCAGGAGGAAATGGAGGTCCCTGTATTTCATCGGTTGCTCCTTCGAAGATGTGCGGCGCAGTGAATGATTCTATGGCGAAACCCGGGCTTTTTCACCTGTTTTATCGCTTGCATCGATCGGGAATTTCCTGCAGGATAGTAGATACAGTACGGCGGCAACGGAGCGTCCCGTGGGAAACGTCACTGTGTACCGGGTGGATTACGTCAAGAAGACGAAAGTCCCCATCGGTTGGGTGGTGGAGCGCCGGGGCAAGGAGCGGGGCAACAACCTGATCGGCCTGCTGCGCCTGGCAAGAAGGATGTTTGCGGCCGGCCCGCAGGAAGCGCTCCAGATCGCGGTGGAACAACCGAGGGCAAGGTTCGCCTGATTCCGCCGGGGGCGGGGCAAGGACCGGAGGCGGACCGTGGTGTGCGGGAGTTTCTTCCGCCCTGGAACCGCCTCCGCGCCGCCTGCTCCCCGAAAACCCGCGAACCGGGCTACCCTGTTCTTCTGCTCCCTCTTGCCTGCTCTTCCGGAAGTTCGGCGATCTTTCGGTATTCCTCCCGGAGATACTGCTTCAGGTTCCGGATGGCGAGCTTTCCCCCCGGATCGTTCGGACCGCTCCCCTCCTCCGAGGGCCGGATCAGATCGTAATACCGGATCCCCCCCGCGGTGGCGTACGACCGGGACGGGACCAGGACCGACGGCTCCTCCCCCTTCCGGGAGCGCCAGACCGAACATCCTACCAGCTTCAGTCCGGACAGCAGACCCTCCTCGAAGTGGAATTCGACGTCGGCGAGCTTGGATTCCGGCGTACCACCGTGATTCAGAACGTAATGCACCCGCATGGCCCGACCTCCTTGTTGGAGTATTTCCCCCGCAAGGAGCAACGCCCGTGCCACGATCGGCGGACCCCGCCGGCAACAGGGGACCCTAGCTCGCGGGGGGTCCCCGGCCGGCGCGTGAAGCAGTTGCAGGCGCACTCGGGACGGGGCACAACACTGCGGAGCCAGCCGAAGGAGGGGGGATGAGCGGAGATAAAAAGAATGAGCCGGGGGCGGAGGGCGGGCGAAGCGAAGCCCCCCTTGCCAGCCGAAGGAGGGGGGATGAGCGGAGATAAAAAGAATGAGCCGGGGGCGGAGGGCGGGCGAAGCGAAGCCCCCCTT
>MGPV01000061.1:467-12179 GCA_001797615.1 Deltaproteobacteria bacterium GWC2_65_14 | reverse complement strand
CAGGCGTGACTTTACTTCGAGTCCTCCTGTTCCTTAGACCTCGCCGGGAAAAGGGTGCATCACCCGTGCCCGAGCCGCAATGACGCAATAAAGTTTATAAAACAGGTAGTTGGATCCCGGCAGGATTTTTCGGGCCGATCCGTCCGGGGATATCCCCGGATGCAGCCGGTAAAATCCCCAACCGGTGAAATTCCGGGCGCAAACCGGTGAGAACGCGGAAGGGACGCAGGGAGGGCCGTGGCTGAATGTCGCCCGCCACGAAAATCGCACGCGTTCCCGCAGACTTCGGGCGCCTTCGGCAGATCCCGGGGTCGGGTATGTCTTTTGCTGTCCGCATCGTCATGCTGCCCCGAAAAGCGCTCCTCGTGGACGACAACATCCTGCTCTGTTGGGGCCTCTACCGGTCCCTGACGGGGCGGGGCTTCGTCGTCCACACCGCAGGTACCCTCGGGGAGGCGCTCACTCAACTGGCCTCCGATGCCTACGGCCTCATCTTCCTGGACGTGCGTCTCCCGAACGGAAGCGGTTTCGAGATCACCGACGAGATCCGAAGGACACAGCCGCTGGCGAAGGTGATCGTGATCAGCTGCGACGCCTCGCCGGAGACACTGGAGCGCGCCCGGGCCCAGGGAGCCTTCCGGTTCCTGGAGAAGCCCTTCGACCTCAGCGACATCACCGAGCTGATCGACGACGCCTACGGAGGCGGGACGGAGCACAGACGATTCGAACGGTAGGCGGGACGGAGCACAGACGATTCGAACGGTAGGCGGGAGGCGCCCCCCGAAGTGACGAGCCTCACGGGAACTCGGCGCCGAATATGAGGAGGGTTACTCCAGCCGGAACTTCTTGATCTGGTACCTCAGGGAGTCGTAGCTCACGTCCAGCAGTTTCGCCGCCAGGGTCTTGTTGTTCTTCGCCCGTTCCAGGGCCTGGAGGATCAGGTCCTTCTCCAGCTCCTCCAGGGAGATCCCCTTCTCGGGAAGCAGAAAACGGCCGGAAGGGGCGGCGGATGGCGGGTGCGGCGAGGAGTGAAACATCTCCTTGGGAAGGTGCCCGGGAAGGATCGTTTCGGCGTTCTCCAGCACCACGATCCGTTCGATCACGTTTCTCAGCTCCCGCACGTTCCCGGGCCACGGATGGGAAAGCATGAGCCGCTCCGCCTCGGGAGAGAAGCCCGCGGGGCGGGGCCGGTTGTACCGACCGGAAAACCCCGAAAGGAAGCTATGGGCCAGGACAAGGATGTCCTCTTTTCTTTCCCGGAGGGGCGCCAGGTGGAGGGAGAAGGCGTCCAGGCGGTAGAAGAAATCCGTCCGGAACTCTCCCGCCTCCATCGCAGCCGGGAGGTCCCGGTTCGTCGTGGCCATTACGGTCACGTCGACCGGTATCTCCCGGTCCCCCCCGACGCGGCGGATCGCCCGTTCCTCGATCACCCGCAGGAGCTTCGCCTGCAGGCCCGGCTTCATGTCTCCGATCTCGTCGAGGAGGACGGTGCCCCGGTTCGCCAGCTCGAACACTCCCCTCTTGTCCGCTTTCGCGTCCGTGAAGGCGCCCTTTTCGTATCCGAAGAGCTCGCTCTCCAGCAGCGCCTCCGGAAGGGCCGCGCAGTTGATGGGGAGGATCGCGGCCCACGGGACCCCCGTGTCCGCGTGGAGAAGCCGATGGATGTACCTGGCGAGGACTTCCTTTCCCGTCCCGCTCTCGCCCGTGATCAGCACGGTCCGGACCCTGGCCCGGGCCAGCTTGGCCGCCTTTTCGCGAATCTCCCGGGCCGCGTGCGACTCGCCGAGGAAATCCGCCTGATAGAGGTCCGGGTTCGCCACGCGCAGGCACTGCACTTCCCGCCTCAGCCTTCCGTTCTCGATCACCTGGCCGATGACGATCTTCACCTCTTCCAGGTCGAACGGTTTCGTCAGGTAGTCCGCGGCGCCAAGCTTCATGGCCTTTATGGCGGTCTCCGCGGTGTCGTCCGAGGTGAGCATGACCACCTGGCAGGGGATCCCGCTCTCCCGGATCTCCTGGAAGATCTCGAGTCCGCTCTTGCCGGGAAGCTTGATGTCCAGCAGCGCCACGTCGGGGAAAAAGGCCTTCAGCCGGCCCGGGACCTCCCGGCCGGTGGCGTCCGCCTCGACGTCGTACCCCTCCTGGCGCAACGCCCTCGAGAGCATCTCGAGGATCAGTTCGTCGTCGTCGACGAGGAACACCTTCCCCTTGGTCCTCATGCCGTGGCCCCCCTTTCCGTGCCCCTGCGGGGAAGCACGATCCGGAACACCGTCCCGCCTCCGGGATTCCCTCCCGCCGAGATCGTGCCCCCGTGCTGCTCGACGAGCTGCCTGCAGATCGACAGTCCCAGCCCGGTCCCCTTCCGCTTCGTGGTGAAGAAAGGCTGAAAGATTTTTTCTTCCATTCCCGCCTCGATTCCCTTGCCGGTATCCGATATGGAGATCTCGACGGCGTCCGAAGAGGGGTCGAAGAAGGTCCGGATGGCGAGGGCGCCTCCGCCCGGCATCGCGTCGACGGCATTCAGGAGGATGTTCAGAAGCGTCTGCTGGATCTGCATGAGGTCGGCCGGGATCGGGGGAACACGCCCGTCCAGCTCCTTCACGATCCGGATCCCGGTCCCGCTCGCCGCCGGCGACGGGTGGTGCTGGAGGTAGAAGCCCACGGTGGCCTCCACGATCCGGTTGACGTCGACGTTGTCGAACTGCGGTCTGGGGGGCTTGGCGAAGTTGAGGAAGCTCTTCATCAATACCTCGAGCCGCCTCACCTCGTCGGTCACCTTCGCCGCGACGGTCCGGTTCTCCTCCGACATGTCCGGGTCGTCGGACAGCACTTCCATCGCCACCTTGATCCCCGCAAGGGGATTCTTGATCTCGTGCGCCAGCCCCGCCGCGAGCTCCCCCACGACGACCATCTGCTCCGTCCGCTGCATCTTCACCATCTGGTCCTTCAGGCAACCCGCCATCTCGTTGAACGAGCTCGCCAGCTCTCCGAACTCGTCCCGGAGCCCGGCGATCCGGTGATCCAGGTCGCCCCCCTTGAGCCGCCTCGTCGCCGCAAGAAGCTCGCTCACCGGCTTCGTCAGGCTGGTGACGTAGACGTAGGCCAGGCCCGCCGAAAGGAGAGGCCCCGCGCCGATCAGGAGAAAGAGCAGGATCTTCGTCGTGGAGATCCTGGCGAGGACGGTCTTCGTGTGCTGGGCCAGGTGCCGGTCGGTCAGGGCGACCATCTCCTTGACCGTATGGGTCAGCTCTTCCCCGGCCCGGAGAGCGGCGTCCCTCTCCGCGTTCAGCCGTTCCGTGTTGGCCAGGTAGGTCATGACCCGGCTCAGGGCCAGCTTGTAGTCTTCCAGCCGGCTCCTCAACTCGTTCAACCTGGCCGTGACCTCTTCCGAGTGGTGACACGCGAAGCAGCCTCGCGCGAGCTTGTCCATCCGGACGGCGTGCGACACGATGGCGTCGGCGGTCCTGGCGTAAGGGGTGTCCCGGAGGCTCAGGTCCGTCTGCACTCCCTTGACGCTGACCAGCAGGTGCTCCCGCAGGATCTCGACCTGGTGAAGCTTGATCAGCTCGTCGAGCTCGGATGTGGCGTTCTCGATGGTGAAGATGACGGAAATCCCGATCAGGGCGAAGAAGAGCGAATGGAGGGCCAGGCCCGCGATGATCTTTTTCTTCATTCAGCGGTTCGTGTAATCGTACGTCGCGAGATCGATGCCGATCTTTCCCGTATAGCTCAGGACGACGTCGTAGTCCGCGTCCGTGGTCTCGACGAACCTCCGCGCGCCGAAGTTCTCGAGCACGTTCCGGCCTTCCGGATCCTCATGCATGGTCAACAGGACGTTCTTCAGTTTTTCCTTGAGGGGCGGCTCGACTCTTCTCCCCAATGCCAGGGCATTCTCGGGAAAGGAGGGCGACCGGTCGAGGACGACGAGTTCCTTCGCGACGCGGGGATCGGCGGCGGCAAGCCGTCCGAACACCGTGTTCTTGCACGCGCCCACGTCCGCCTTTCCGTTCAGGACATCACGGACGACGTCCTCGTGCGTCCCGGCGAAGTACACTTCCTTGAAGAAGGCCTCGACGTCGCCGACTCCGCCCTTCCGCATGAACGCGAGGGGGAAGAGATACCCGGCCGCGGTCGCCCGGGCCACGAAAGCGAGCCTCTTCCCTTTCATGTCCTTCGCGGCACGGATGCCGCTGTCCTTTCGGACGATGATCATCCCCTGGTAGGTGGAAACGCCGTCGGGGCGTTCCGGCCTGGCGATCACCTGGACTCCGAGTCTCGCATGGGCCAGCGAATAGGAAAAGCTTCCGAAAAACGCCCCGTCCAGTCCCGCGGACTCGAAGTTGTCGATGAGGTTCCCGTAGCGCGGCAGGACCTTCAACCCGATCCGTACCCCGGCCTTTCGGCCCAGGTAGTCCGCGAGAGGCTCGTATCGCTCGATCTGCTTGAAGATGTTCTGCTCGGGGTTGAGCCCGAAAAGGAGCGTTCTCTCGGGACCGGGCCGGTCCCGGGCGGGCCTATCCGTCTCGCAACCTGTCGTGACGGCGAGAACGATCCCTATCGCGATCAGAAGCCGTTTCATGCGGAGTGGCCGGCACCCGTGGGCGATGACATGGGACCCTGGAACCGCAACATTATATCTATGGCTGCTTCCCGGCCGCAAGCGCAAGAGCTGTTCTCGCAGGACCCGTCCTCCCGGGAGAAGAACCCGATCGGGCCGGCCGGTGGACCTCTCCATGACGGCAGCGCGCCGTGTGGCCGGAAAGCCGGGTTTCACGATGCTCGGGAACGCGCCGCCGCAAGGACCTGCCCGCTCTTCCGCAATTCTCGATTGACTATTTTTACGGATATCGTTTATGATAACCGTAATATGAGACGATCCTCCGTGACTGCGGAAGACGCGAAAGCCCTGCAGCGAGAGATCCTCCTGGCTTTCTGGAAGATCCACATCCTTCACCACGCCGGCGAGGAGCCGGTGGTCGGCCAATGGATGCTCCAGGAGTTGCGGCGCCACGGATACGACGTAAGCCCCGGGACCCTGTATCCCATCCTCCACCGAATGGAGAAGCTCGGATGGCTCCGCCGCGACGTCGACCGGCCGGGAGGGCCGCGCGCCAGGAAGTCCTATCGCCTCACCGCGAAGGGGAACGCGGTGCTTGTCGCCGTCGCCCGCCAGCTGGACGAGCTGTTCAAGGAGACGCGGCTCGGCGGGCCGCCCCGCCGCCCCGAGGATCCGTCGCAGGAAAGGGGTTCCCGGATCCGTCCGGTCGCTCGAGAGGAGCGCTGACGACGGCCCGCCGCCGCGCTGACCCCCGGAGGCCCAGGTCAACGGGGAGCGCCCGGCGTGGCCGGAGATCTCGCGTCCCTCAAATATGGTCGAGGAGGAACCCGGAACGTGATGGAGGCCTTGATCCGATTTGCACGCGACCGCAGGATTCCCGCCACGCGGATCGTCGCCCTGGCGCTCCTGTCGCTGATCCTGGTGACGGACCATTCGTGGGAGCGATACGGGCTCCTCGACCTGGTTATCGAGTTCAGCGGTTTCGTATTGATCGGGATATGCACTTTCGGCCGGCTTTGGTCTTCCCTGTATATCTCCGGTTTCAAGGAGCGCAGGGTCGTGACCGAAGGCCCGTATTCGATGGTGCGCCACCCGCTGTATTTCTTCAGCTTCCTCGGAGCGATCGGCATCGGACTGGCTGCGGAAAACATCCTTGTTCTGGCCGTGTTGGTCCTGCTCTTCGTATTCTATTATCCCTTCGTGATCCTGGGCGAAGAGAAGAAGCTGATCGATCTGCATGGGGAAGATTATCTGAAGTACATGGAGACGACGCCCCGGTTCCTTCCCAAACTCTCGCTGCTGTCGGAGCCGGAGCTCTATCCGGTCGATTCCAGGCGTTACCGGAGCGCATTTTTCGACGCCATGTGGTTCTTCTGGTTCTTCATGATCCTGCAGATCGTCGAGCGGCTCCGCTTCCTCGGATGGCTCCCCGTCCTGTTCCGGGTCCCCTGAGGCCCCCCTGCCGGATCTGCACGATCCGGCTGGTCCGGCTCTGCTACGAGCGCACCCGGTGGTTTCGGTGGTTCCGCGAGCCCCTCGTCCTGGGGATGCGGCTCCTCGCCCGATGGCACCGGATAGACCCGCGTGAATACGCCGTTCGGAGCCAAGAGTGCCACGGCTGCCTCCGTTTCCTGAAGGAGGACCTCAAGGAGAAGTCCCCCCTGTTCGCGCGGCTCAACGATCTTGCCAACCCGACCTTCAACCGGCTTCGCGACTCGATCGTGACGCAGGAGGAGATCGAAGAGGCCCGCCGCTTCGCACGTGAGGCTACGGAACCGCAGGACGATCAGGGCGGACCGGACGTCTCGCGGCACTCCAGGCGCGAGGGGACGGCGCATTCGGAAGTGGTCCTGGACCGATGAGCTACCTCCTGATCTGCACGACCGCACTGCTGGTCTCTGGGCTGACCCTGTTTTCGGGGTTCGGCCTCGGGACGCTGCTGATGCCGGTCTTCGCGCTGTTCTTTCCGGTGGAGGTGGCCGTCGCGGCAGCGGCGATCGTGCACCTGGCCAACAACCTGTTCAAGGCCCTGCTCCTCGGCCGCCACGCGGACCGCGGCGTCGTCGCGCGATTCGCCTTCCCCGCAGCCCTCGCCGCCATGGCCGGCGCCTTGCTGCTCAACCATCTCGGCGGGATGGCGCCGATCGCCCGGTTCGAGCTGGCAGGCCGCGCATGCACCGTCACCTGGATCAAGCTGGTCATCGCCCTGCTGATCATGGGGTTCGCCGTGGTCGAGCTGTCGCCCGGGCTCGAGAAGATGGCCCTGGACGCCCGGTGGATCCCCGTGGGGGGACTGCTCTCGGGCTTCTTCGGCGGGCTGTCCGGCCACCAGGGGGCGCTGCGCACCGCGTTCCTGGTCCGCGCGGGGCTGTCCAAGGAGGCCTTCATCGGGACCGTGATCCTGTCGGCGATCGTGGTGGACCTGAGCCGGATGACGGTCTACGGGCTGACCTTCTTTTCGCGCGATTTCGAGATCCTCAGAGCGCAGGGCGGCATTGGGCTGGTGGTCGCAGGGTCCCTGGCGGCGTTTCTGGGCGCGTTCCTCGGGTCGCGCCTTCTTACGAAAGTCACCATGCGCATCATCCAGCGCCTCGTTGGCGTTCTGCTGCTCCTGCTGGGCGCGGCGCTGGGCGCGGGGCTGGTGTGACGGCGACCTGCGCTCTGCCGCCGCCGGGGAAACGCGATCCTACGGCCGCTCGGCGTGAGCTGCACGCCGCGGTAAGGCGTGTAGTCTACCCGTTCGAGCCCCAAAGGAGACGCATGCCGTTCCCGATGACGAGCAGCGTCGCCCCCATGTCCGCGGCGACCCCCATCCAGAGGGTGGCCAGCCCCACGGTGGCCAGAACGAGGAACACCGCCTTGGTCGCCAGGGAAAAGACGACGTTGAACCGGATGATCCGAAGCGTCCGGCGGCCCAGGCGGACGGCGAAAGGAAATTTCCGGAGGTCGTCCCCCATGAGCGCCACGTCCCCCGCCTCCAGCGCCACGTCGGTCCCGGCCGCCCCCATGACCACGCCCACCGTGGCCAGGGCCAGGGCCGGGGCGTCGTTGATCCCGTCGCCCACCATCGCCACCTTTTTCCCCTTCTCCACGGCCTCCCGTACAAGTGCGACTTTCTGCTCGGGAAGGAGTCCCGCGTGGACCGTGTCGATGGGGAGCTGCGATGCGATCGCCTTTCCCGTCTCCGGGTTGTCTCCGGTCAGCATCGTAAGCTCGGTTGCCCCCAGGCGGCGCAGCTCGGTCAGGCCGGCCATCGCCTCTCCCCGGACGGTGTCCTGGATGGCGACCATCCCGAGCATCGTTTTCCCGGTCCCGATCAGCACGACCGTGGCCCCTTTTCGTTCCCATTCCTCCACGGCTGCCTTCTGCGGACCGCTCAACCCCGATCCTTTATTGAAGAAGGTCGGATTCCCCGCGAGGTGGATCTCCCCATTCACCTTCCCCCGGATGCCCATGCCGGGCACGGCCTGGACGAACGTCGGGGCGGGAAGAGGGTCACCGTCGCCGTTGCTCCCGGCGGCCTCCAGGATGGCGCCGGCCAGCGGATGCTCGGACCGGGATTCGAGCGCCGCGGCCAGCCGGAGGAGTTCGTCCTCCGGGAGATCGCAGAAGGACCGGACATGGATCACCTCGGGCTTTCCCCGCGTGAGCGTCCCCGTCTTGTCGAAGAAGAAGGTGCGGATCCTCCCCAGCTCTTCCAGATAGACCCCGCCCTTGAACAGGACCCCCTCCCGCGCCGCGCGCGTGAGCCCGCAGACGACGGAGACGGGGGTGGAGATCACCAGGGCGCACGGGCAGGCGATCACCAGGACCACGAGCCCCCGGTAGAGCCAGGTGGAAAACGGTTGCCCGAACAGAACCGGAGGAACGAGGACCAGGGCCAGGGCGAAGGCGATCATCGCGGGGGTATAGTACCGCGCGAACCGGTCGATGAAGGTCTGGCTCGGGGCTCGTTGCTCCTGGGCATTTTCGACGAGATGGATGATCCGGGCGAGCGAGCTGTCCGAGGCGGGTTTCTCCGTCCGGATCTCCAGCATCCCCCGGCCGTTCAGGCTACCCGCAAACACGCGGGAGCCGGGCGTCTTCGCCACCGGAACCGATTCCCCCGTGATCGGCGCCTGGTCGACCGAGGAGGTCCCTTGCAGGACGACCCCGTCCACCGGGACCCGTTCCCCCGGACGAAGGACGACGACATCCCCGACCGAGACCCGCTCGACGGGGAGCCGGACTTCTCCTCCTTCCCCGCGGACGGTGGCCTCCTTCGGGGAAAGGTCGAGGAGGCCCGGATGGCGTTGCGGGCCCGGTCCATGCTGCGAGCCTCCAGGACCTGGGCCAGGGAGAAGAGAAACATCGTGGCCCCCGCCTCCGCCCACTCCCCGATCAGGAGGGCGCCAACGGCTGCGGTGGCCATCAGGGTGTTCATTTCGAGTTGGCGGTGACGAAGCGCCTGCCAGGCTCGGCGGGAGACGTACCAGCCCCCGGAAACCGTCGCCAGGAGAAGGAACAGCATGGCAGCGGGAAGCCGGATCTCCATGAACTTGAGCGATAGCCCGGCTGCCAGCAGGATCCCGGATGCGGAACTCGCGACAAGACGCCCGTGTCGCTCCCAGAAGGACATTTCTTCCGCCGTCCGTTCGTCGATATCGGCCCTGAAACCGGCCTCGGAGATCGCCTGCACGATCCGCTCGGGCGAAACGGCGTGCGGGTCGAATTCCACCGCCAACGTGGAATCGGCATAGGAAGGAACCGCCCGGCCCACCCCCGGAACGGCGGACAGCGCGGACAGGATCGGAGTCGATTCATGAGCGCAATCCATCCGTTCCACCCGAAAGATCCGGCGCGAAGCCAGTGTACAGGCGTCACCGCAGGAACAATTCGACGCCCCTTGCTTCACCGCTCTTCCCATAACCCGCCTCCTTGGCTGCGATTTTTCCCTAACGTATGAGCATACATTCATATATATAGTCAAAAAAAAGGGCGCCCTACGCTACGCTCTCGCCGACCTGGCCCGCCACCCTTCCGCCGGAGTCCACCTCTTCACGGACATGCCGAAGCGCCTCTTTCATCAACACCTCGATATGCGTGTCGTCGAGCGAATAGAAGACCATCTTCCCTTCCTTCCGGTACCGGACCAGCTTTTTGTTCCGCAATACCCGAAGCTGATGGGAGGTCGCCGACTCGCTGATGCCTAAAAGCCTGGCCAGATCGCAGACGCAAAGCTCCTCCACGGAAAGGGCCTGGAGAACCTTCACGCGCGTCGGATCTCCAAGTGTTTTGAAGGTTTCCGCCAAGGACAGGATTTCCCTCTCCGGGGAAAGCGCCTGGCGGGCGATTCGCACATGATCCTCGTTTACGTAATGGATCTCGCAAACATCCGGGCTTCTTCGATCCACGGTACCTCCAAACACCTGCATGCCTGTTCATATGTTGTGACTTTTATCGACACCGGTCAAGGGATAATTCAGACCCCGCCATGATGGATCCAAAGGGTGGTTTCCCATGGAGGAAGACCGGAGAGTCATCAGAAATGGATTTTGGTTGACCTGCCCGGGAGTGAGACGTTAGAATCTCCCGAATGTCCACTCGAACGATAATCCGGGGAGCCGTCCTCGGGATTCTGATGATCCATGTATTTGTGTCCGTCGCGGAAGCTGCGATCTGCAAACCCTGGCCCTCCAAGGCGGTCGCTGCCTTCGCGTCCTCCGGCGAAACGGGGGCGACATTGTTCGTTCTACCAGAAGATCGAAACGAGTCCTGCCCCCCGGCAACTCAAGATTCGGGGGATCACGCCTGTACGCTTTGCCCGTCCTGTCTTGCCCCTTGCATCATGGACACTCCGGTTTCGGTTTTTCGAGACAATCCCGTTCATCGCATCGCACCCCCCGAGTTTTCCAGTCGTTATGAGGCACCTTCCTTCTCTCTGCTAAGACCTCCGATTCGCTGACCCCGCCCATTCCCGTTTTTCGACCGCCGGTCCGTGAAGGAACCGGTGCGTACCTCTTCGTGCACCGTAAAAATGAATGCTCCACCAGTGGAAGGAGTTCTTATGAAAACCGCATCGGAGGTTCGTACCGAGAGCGTTTCTGCCTCCGCAACCAAAGAGCGGAAGCAGTCAAAACCGGTTGCGACCCGAATCTGGAACGTTCTGATCTCTCTGAAGCTCGCGATCTGGGTCATCATCCTCCTGGCAGTGACCTCCATCCTGGGAACGATCATCGAGCAGAATCAGCCGATGGAGAAATACCTGCAAGAATATAGCGAAGGGACTATCCGCGCCCTGGAAGCCCTGCAGCTGTTCGACATGTACCACTCCTGGTGGTTCCTCCTCCTGCTCTCCCTGTTTGCAACGAACCTCACCTGCTGCACGATCGACCGCCTCCCCCGGGCGATCCGGACGGTCCGCAATCCCCGGCGGACGATCGACGCCGCGATGGAAAAAACCCTTCCCCTCGTGGAGCGGTGGAAAAACAAGGGCGATATTCCGCAGTGGACGGAGAGGCACCGGTCGTCGCTCTCCGGGGCCTTTACGGCTCCAACGATCACGGAACATGACGGCTCGGTGCACCTGTATGCGGAAAAGGGCGCCTGGTCCCGGTTCGGCGCGTACGCCACCCACGCGGGCATCGTCATCGTCTTCGTCGGGGCCATCGTCGGAAACGTCTTCGGATTCAAATCGTACGTGGCGATTCCGGAGGGGAAGGAATCCTCCCACCTGGATGCCCGCGGCGGGAAGGAGCACATCGACCTGCCCTTCTCCGTCCGGAACAACCGGTTTTGGGTGGAGACCTACCCGAACGGCCAGCCCAAGGAGTACTCCTCGGATTTAAGCGTCATCGAGAACGGGCGCGAGGTCCTGCGCAAGACGATCGAGGTCAACGATCCGCTCGTCTACAAGGGGATCTGGTTCTACCAGTCGAGCTACGGACAAGCCGGGCCACCCACCGTCCAGGTATCGGTCAAGAAGGCCTCGGGCGAGGATGCGGGAATCCTGTCTCTCGCCCCCGACGAAAAACGGGAGATCCCGGGGTACGGCACGGTCAGCGCCATAAACTTCGAACCGGACTTCCAGGGGTTCGGCCCGGCCCTGCAGGTCATCGTGGAGAAACCGAATAAGGCCCCCCAACAGGTCTGGCTGCTCCAGAGGTTCCCCGCCT
>MGPV01000061.1:0-307 GCA_001797615.1 Deltaproteobacteria bacterium GWC2_65_14 | reverse complement strand
TCCGGTCCACACGGGAAAGTGGAGGTCACGGCGGCCGGGAGCGCGAACCGGAATCGGCCGGCATTCGAGAAAACCTTCGCCTCCATCCTGGCCGAAATCAGAAAAGACCCATCCAAGACAAATAAGGAGAACCCGGCATGAATACGCTCAACGTCCATCTCTTCGATCTGACCACCCTCTTGTTCGGCACGGCGTCTGTCAACTATGTCGCCTACCTGTATGGGAAAAGAGAGACCCTTGCCCGGATCGGGACGTGGATTTGCCTGGCCGCTGCTGTCGTGTCAACCGCCGCCCTCGGGGTCCGGTG
>MGPV01000060.1:20872-20979 GCA_001797615.1 Deltaproteobacteria bacterium GWC2_65_14 | reverse complement strand
CGAGGCGGCGTAGCCGAATTCAGGCGCCTTCATGCCGGGGTGCAACCGGCGGCGGTCGGCGGGGTAAGGGAAAAAATGGAAGGGCCCCGGGGGGACAACCCACGGGG
>MGPV01000060.1:0-20828 GCA_001797615.1 Deltaproteobacteria bacterium GWC2_65_14 | reverse complement strand
GATCCCGTCGAGGGAGTCCTTCGCCGTCCTGAGCAGCTCCACGCTCAGCCGGTAATTGTGGGTTCCCCGGCCGTTCGATACGATCCGGTAGTTGTTCTCGGCCCCCTGGAGCAGCTTCGTCTCCTCGTCCACCTTCCGGCCCATCTTCCCGCGCCTCTCGAGGTATTCCCGGGCCTCCTCGAGCGACACGGCGACGGCGTTTTCCTGCTCCGTGATCTTCTGTTTCCACTCGAGGAGCATCTTCCCGTACTTCGCCGAATGGCATTCCTCGCACTTCGCCTGGACGGTGAGGACGGTCTGGGCCCCCTTCTTCAGCTCGTGGCAGTCGGTGCAGGCGGTGCCGGCCTCGGCCATCACGTCTTTCGCCGGGGACACCCCGAAGGGCTTGACCTTCCCCTCGTAGAGCGCCTTCTGCGCCTTGTGGCACTGCCCGCAGTCGATGTCCCGGCTTTCGTGGTGGCACGCCATGCACTCGGACTTGGTGACGATCCGCAGCTTGTGCTTCTCGGGAGAATGGCACTTGGTGCACTGGATCCCCACGTCCTCCACGTGCAGCGAGTGCGGGAAGCGCACCTCCATCTCCTTGAAAAACAGCTCGCCCGGCGGGCGGACCCGCTGATGGCACAGTTTCGTGCAGTAGGCGGACGGGGTCCCGAGTATGGCCGGCCTGGGGGGACCACCGGGGATCCCCGCGGCCTTGTACGCCGCGGAAACCTGGTCGTAGCCGCCCCGTACGATCCGGTAGGCGTACTCGATGTTGTGGGCGCCGCGCCCGGCCTTCAGGAGGGCGAGGTTGGCCCGGGCGTCCGCGACCAGCGCCCGCGCGTCTGCGAGCTTCTTCGACTTGGTCGCCCCCTTCCCCACCGCCGCCTCCCCGGAGGCGACGACCGCCTGCATGTCGGCGACCAGGACGCGGGACTCGCGGATCCAGTCGTCGAGCATCCGGTCATAGTTCTTCCCGTGGCAGACGACGCAGCTGTTCCGCTCGGCCGTGAGCTTCTTCTCGCCCGGGAAGGAGACGCCGGACTCGCGCACCTCGACCGCCTTCGTGTGGCACCCGTCGCAGGACACCTGGGCCGAGAACATCCTCGACGGAGTGTCGGCAACCCCGCGGGCCCCCGCCCCCATGTACATCTCCTTCTGGTAGTTGTGCAGCCGCTTGTGGCAGCTGTCGCACTGGACCTCGAACGTCCTGACCAGCTCGACCTCCCCGTGGCGGATCTTCTCGTGGCACTTGTGGCATTCGATCGCGTTGTAGGTGACGTGCGTCCGGTGAAGGGCGAGCGGGTCCTCCTTCCCCTTGAGCCGGCCGACGTGGCAGTCGTAGCAATGGGACTCCTCGACCCGGCCGTCCCCTTCGGCCACGCGCAGATGGCACTGCTTGCACTGCACGCCGATCTTCAGATAGGAGTCGTGCGAGAACTGGAACCCGCTGTGGTCCACGGTACGGGTCGGCGTTCCGTGGCACCCGGGGCACCCGCCCAGGGCCTGCCCCTGGGCGATCCCCTTGAAGTGGCACAGAAAGCATACGTTCTTGTCGACCGAGATGTGCTCCCCCTGGACGATCGAGTAGTGGCACGACGTGCACCGGAGCTTCTCCCCCCGCTTGAGCTTCGTCAAGTGCTCCTGGTGGTCGAAGGTGATGTCCCCGAACTTCGTCTTCCCCTGCTCGATGCGCCCCGCGTGGCATCCGTTGGACATGCACAGCTTGTCCGGGACGTTCGCGTGCGGCCTCGGGTTATACAGGCCGGACCAGTACTTGAGCGTCGTCACGGTGATGAACACCGGGGAGAAGGTGTGGCACTTGATGCAGGAAACCCCCGCGTGCTTGGAGGTCTTCCACTGGTCATAGAACGGGTCCATGTAGTGGCAGACCACGCAGGACTTGGGGAAATACGCGGACACGAAAAACGCCCCGTTGATCAGGATGAACACTCCGAGCACGATCCCGCCGATCGTCATCAGCGGTTTCCTGTGCCTGACGGTCAGGTCCCAGAAGCTCAGGAACATCTCTTTCATCGGTGGACGACCTCCCCGGCATCCGCCTTCGACCGCTTCGCCAGGATCTCCTCGTACTCCAGCGGATGCTCCTCCTTGATTTCATGTTCCGAGATCTGCCCGTGCCACCACATCAGCGTCCCGGGGAACCGGTCCGGATTGAAGTGGACGTTGTAGAAATGCCAGATGACGATCGCCAGGGTCGCCAGCATCGCCTCGTCGCTGTGCATCTCGTGGGCGACGTCCAGGAAGTACTTCGGGAAGAACTTCAAAACGATCCCCTCGAACCAGAGGCAGAGGCCGGAGCCGATCATGATGACGCAGCCCCAGTAGACGGCCCAGTAGTCGAACTTCTCGATGTAGCTGAAGCGTCCGAACCGAGGCTTCTCCGGCGCCTTCCCCAGGAAGTAGCGGATGTTCTGGGCCGCGTCCCGGATGTCCTTCGGCATCGGGATCAGCAGGATGAAGTCGCGCCGGCCGTCCCGCGAGAGCACCGTGTAGAGCATGTGGTGGACCATGAAATAGATCAGCATCCCCGCCCCGATCCGGTGGACGAGGGTGGAGTTGTGGATCCCCCCCCACAGGGCCACGACATACCGGGAGAGGACGAACTCGGGAAACTTCAGCGGCATGCCGGTGAGGATCAGGAGGATCACCGAGATGAACATCACCATGTGCTGGAAGCGGAAGTTCCGGTTGAACCGCTGAAACATCTCCCCCTCCTCGTGCCGCCTCTCCTTTCGCCGCTCCTCCCTGCGCCTCCGCTCCTCTGCCCTCCGCTCCGCGGCCGTCCGGATCCGGATCTCCCGCTCGATCTCCTCGTGGACCCGGCGCCGGATCTTCTCGCGGATTTCGGGATCCTCCGTAAGGGCCGATCCCTTCATCTCCTCGGAGAGAGCCGATTCGATCTCCTCGTTCACCAATTTTTCCTTCCGTTCCCGGTTTTCCGTATTCGACATGCGTGGACTCCCCCGCTGTGGATTTCTCTCCGGCCGGACGTCGTGGAACCGGCTACTTCTCGCCGCGCAGTCGTCGTGTCCGCCCGTACATGTCGAGGAAGATATGCAGGATGAGGGCGAGCATGGTTCCTATAGTGAGGTACTTGAAGAACAGCGCGGTGTAGTAGACGATCCCCGACTCCTTCTTGCGGGCGTCGACATGCATCTTCCCCAGGGCGAAGTTCGGGTTCGCCCCGGGGTGGCATTTCCCGCAAGTCCGGGGGACGTTCTTCGGATTCACCTTCGACATGGGATCGCTCGAGGGACGGATGTCGTGCGTCCCGTGACAGGAGGCGCAGTTGGCGACCGTCTTCGACCCGAAACGGTCCGCCACTCCGTGGAACGAATTCCTGTAGGTGGCGACCTGATCCGCCTCGATCCCGAACTTCCCCATGATCGACACCGACTCGTGGCAGGTGGAGCACTGCGCCGCCACGTGGGTCGCGTACACGGTCGATTTCGGATCGAGGTGGCTGTAGATCCTGTGTTCCCCGTGGCATCCGGTGCAGGCGGGGGCCTCCGCGATCCCCCTCGCGACGGCCACCCCGTGAATCGAGGTCTTGAACTCCGCGTAGATCTCGATGTGGCACCGGCCGCACGTTTCCGCGACCCGGCCCTTGGCGACCGACGACCCCTCCTGTTTCGCCTTCAGGATCTGGTGGTTCCCGTGGCAGTCCTGGCAGAGGGGGGCCTTCGGGTTCCCCCGTGCGATCGCCGTCCCGTGCGCCGACCCGAAGTAGTCGAGGGAGGCGTCCGATTGCGGTGCCCCTTCCGCGTTCCCCTTGTAATGGCAGTGGGTGCAGTTCACCCGCCGGGGCCGCGCCCGGTGGGGGATCTCGCTCACGTCGAAATGGCAGTCCACGCAGGTCTTCTTCTCGTGGACCGACCCCTTCAGGCTGTCCCCCGTGGCGAAGAGGTCCCGGATCTTCCCGTCCACGAGGATCTTGCGGAACTCCCCCTTGCCGTGGCAGATGACGCACTTCTCCAGCGAGATCCTCGCCTCCGCCTGCGTCGGAAACCCCTGGCCGCCAAGAACCAGGGCCGCGGCCAACCCTGCTGCCCAGACCGTACCCCTCATAACACCCCTTCTCCTTTGAGTTTTTCATACTCGAGCGGGTGCTCCTCCCGGAGCCACTCCGCGTCGACCCTCCCGGTAAGCCAGGCGCGGTTCATCGGAAACACGGACGGATGCAGATGGACGATGTAGAGATGCCAGAACAGGAGGATCACGAAAATCAGCAGCCCCTGATACCCGTGGATGATGAGCGTCAGGTCGAGCATGAACTTGGGGAGGAACCGCATCGAGACGTTCTCCGCCCAGAGGACGATCCCCGTCAGGGAGATGAGGAAGATGCCGATCGTCGCGCCCCAGTACTGGAACTTCTCCTTGTAGCCGTACTTCCCGAACCTGGGATACTCCCCGGCGAGCCCGAGGTTGAACCGGATCGCCTGGAGGAAGTCGTCGAAATCCTTCGCCGTCAGGAGGAACTCCCGGAACTCCCGCCGGCCCGCGCGGCTCACGAGCATGTAGAAGACGTGGAAGACCAGCTGGGCCATCAGGGCCACCGCCGCCGCCCGGTGGATGATCCCCCGGTTGAGAATACCCCCTTCCAGGTCGATCAGGAACCGGGAGAGCCGGTTCTCGTGGTACATCAGCTCGAATCCGGTCACGGCCAGGACGAAGAGCGACACCATCAGCAGGAGGTGCTGCACCCGGAACATGAACGACATCCGTATCACCTGGACGGGCCCGCCCGATTCGCCTCGCATCGTCTTCACTTTTTCGTTTCCTCCGTCGCCTGTGGGCTGCGGCGGCGCCTCCCCAGGAGGTCCATCCCCACATGGAGAACGAACATCAGGACGAGGACCGAGATGAACACGGTGTAGAAGACCCGGACGGCGAAGACCCCGGTCGCCTTCCCGTAGGCCACCTCCACGTGCACGTTCCCCTTCGCGAAGTTCACCCCCGCGTTCGGGTGGCACTTCCCGCAGGTCCGGGGAAGGTTCGCCTTGTTCACGGAGGAGGCGGGATCGGACGCAGGAAGAACGTCGTGGAATCCGTGGCAGGAGGCGCAGTTCGCGGCCGTCGTCATGCCGTACTCGAGCGCGACCCCGTGGAAGGTGTCCATGTAGGTGGAGAGCCGCTTTTTCGGGAGGGCGTACCGGCTGGAGATCGCCTCCTTCTCGTGGCAGGAGGAGCAGGTCTTCGGGATATTCCTCGCGAAGACCCTGGAGGCGGGATCGGTGATCTTCGTGATCGTGTGCTCTCCGTGGCAGTCGGTGCAGACCGGCGACTCCGCGATCCCCCCGCGCATCCCCTTCCCGTGGATGGACTGCTCGTACGTTTCGAGGATCCCCGAATGGCACTTCCCGCACAGGGTCGGGATCTTCTGCCGGTGGGTCGCCGAGCGGGGCTGGTCCCCGGGCAGGATCCTGTGGTTCCCGTGGCAATCGGGGCAGACGGCGGCGCCGAGCAGCCCCGACTTGCGCATCGCCATGCCGTGGACGCTCTGCTCATAGGCCTCCATGACCACCTGGTCGGGAAGACGGTACTTTTCCTCGATCGTCCGGTCCTTGTGGCAGGCCAGGCACACCGCGACGATGTTCAGCCGGAAGGTCCGGGCCTTCGGGTCCGACGGTTTCCGGATGTCGTGCCGGCCGTGGCAGTCCGCGCAGCCGGGGACGTCCCGGTTCCCTTTGGCACGGTCCAGGCCGTGGGTGCTTTCGGAATAGGATTTCCCGGCGGCCGCGTGGCACCGGCCGCAGGAAACCGGGGCGAGCTTCCCGTGGGGAGAGGTCGCCCCCGCATGGCAGCCCGCGCACTCCCCCTTCCCGTGCACCGAAGCGCGGTAATCCTTTTGGTCCACGAAGAGGGATACCGCCTTTCCGCCGGGCAGCATCTTCTCGATCGTCGAGTCGCCGTGGCATTCCAGGCACCGATCGCCCGCCGGCCCCGCCGCGGCCTGCCCCGCAAGGCAGATTCCCGCAGCCAGGATTCCCGCGATCCACAACGTCCGCACTGGTTTCATTCCGCCTCCGAGAGAATCATGGTGGCCCCCGGCCCGGGGGTCTCCCCCCGCCTCCGGGCCTCCTCGAGCTCCTCGAGCTCCAACGGATGCTCGTGCTCCATGTGGTGCCGGGAGAGCTTCCCGTCGATCCAGGTAAGCGACATGGGGGCGAAGTCCGGGTTCAGGATCACGTAGTAGAGGTGCCAGACGACGATCGCCAGGGTGGCCAGGATCGCCTCGTAGTAGTGGATGATCGTGGCGACGTCCAGCCCCCACAGCGGAATCCGCTTCAGCGTCTCGTTCTCGAACCAGAGCATGAACCCGGTGACGATCATCACGATCGTTCCCCACACCAGGGCGAGGTACTCGGCCTTCTCGACGTAACTGAAGCGGCCGAATTTCGGCTTGTGGGGGGAAAGCCCCGCGTAGTAGCGCAGCATCGCCGCGAGGTCCTTCGCGTCCTGCCACCAGGGCATCATCCGGACGAACTGCTCCCTCCCCCGGGCCGTCATCAGCACATAGAAGACGTGGTACACGCTGGTGGCGACCATCACGACCGCGGCGACCCGGTGGCCGTTCCCGCGGAGCGAGACGTTCGTCTCGGCCGACAGAAAGGGGATCGACCACTTGAACTTGAGCGCGAATCCGGTGACGACCAGCACGAAGAAGGAAGAGAGGGTGAGGATGTGCTGGATCCGTTCGGACCGGTTCATCCGCTCGTACCCGGGGTGGTCCCAGTCGTCCCTCCGCTTCCGGTAGATCTCCTGCATCTTCCGGATATAGTCGGCCCCGTTGTGGAGGATCATCCCGCCGATGACCAGCACGATCATCCAGATGTAGATCCTCTCCACCCAGACCTTCACCTGGGTGCCGATTCCGCCGGCGGCCCCGCCGTGGATGCTCCCCCTGGCGAAGTTTTCCGTCGCCCCGGGATGACACTGGCCGCAGGTGACCTGGAGGTTCCGGGGGTTCACCGTCGACCGGGGGTCGGAGGAGGGGAAGATCTCGTGCACGCCGTGGCAGGAGGAGCAGTTCGCCACCGTCCGGTCGCCCAGCCTCTGGGAGAGGCCATGGTAGCTTTCCCGGTAGGACCGGACCTTCTCGGACGATACCCCGTACCGCTCGGCCAGCCTTTCCGCGCCGTGGCAGGAGGGGCATGTCTTCTCCGAGACCGCCATGAAGGAGACGGGGGAGAGGGGGTCGGCTGCCTGCCGGATCTCGTGCTCCCCGTGGCAGTCGGTGCAGCCGGGAGCGTCGGGGACCCCGCGGGAAAAGGCAACCCCGTGCACGCTGTCGCGGAAGATGGTGAACACTCCGAAGTGGCACTTCCCGCAGGTCGTGGGGATGTTGGGCCGGAAGATCGGGGAAGCGGGGTCGAAGCGGTCCTTGAGATCGTGCCCGCCGTGGCAGTCGACGCAGGTCGCCGACTTGTTCAGCCCCTTGTCCACGATCGCCCGATTGTGGATGCTCCGGCTGTACATCCTCGCCGCTCCCGGGATCGGGATCCCGCTCTGCTTGGCGAACTCCCGGTCCCCATGGCAGCGGGTGCAGGTCTCGGCGAGGTTCCTAAAATAGACGGGCGAGGAGGAGAGGCTCGATTTCGGGATCGCGTGCGCCCCGTGGCAGTCCACGCATCGGGGGGTATACTGGCCGACCCCGGCCCGGATCCCCTTCGCGTGCCGGCTCTTCGCCAGGACCGCCGCCGCCTGCTCATGGCACCCGGAGCAGTCGACCAGCCGCAGGCGGGCCCTGTGCGGAAGCTCCCGGACATCCGCGTGGCAGTCCGTGCAGGAGAGGTCGGAGTGCACCGAGGCCTTGAACGCCGCGGAGTCGACGTGCAGGGAGATCCCGGGGAATGGGCCGATGGCGCGGGCGGGCCTGGTTTCCCCCCCGGCGACGACATTGGAGGCCCGATCCTCGGCCGACCAGGAGAGGATCTCCCGGCCCCCGTGGCAATCGAGACACTCCCCGTCCCCGAGGGCGTGGGCGGAACGCGGTCCGGGGAACAGGAGTCCCCCGAGAGTGACGAGCAAGACAACGATGCAGGCTCTATCCCAAAGCATGGGAACCATGGCCCATCCTTCCGGTCTGGCTGGTTCAATGCGGTTCGCCGGTGCCGCACGGCACCGGATATTCCGGTACCGGTTATTGTCGACTGTATACATAACGCAACCCTCGTCCGGAATCAAGCCGATTTTTCCCCCGCGGACAGTGGGAACCGCTCCGGTATCCAACCCGCACCTGCTCGCCCCCTCGCGGTGTCGCCCAGAGACGGCTTCGCCGGAACCCGGGGACCCTGGCTGACGGGTGCCGCAGTTGCAGGCGCCCTCGGGACGGGGCGCATCACGGGCGGAGCCAGCCGAAGGAGGGGGGATGAGCGGAGATAAAAAGAATGAACCGGGGGCGGAGGGCGGGCGAAGCGAAGCCCCCCTCCGAGGCGGCGAAGCCCATGCTTGCGCCCATGCGGGGGGAGGCGGACAGGAATCCTACGGCGAACGGGCGGCCCGAACAGGCAAACCCTGTTTTACGGTATCGGATGGTCCGGGAATCCGAGGAGTTGGAGGAAAATCTTTTTCCCGGCGGCTTTCCCTTGACAGGTCTTCGGGGACACCATATCTTGTATCCGTGCCCGTCGTCCACCACAAGATACACGATTGTCGGAACAGGTAATCCTGCCGGGGGAGCAAACACGATGGAATTGAGCCTTTCCGTTCCCGCGAAACGCGGAGACGCCGTAAACACCGAGGAAGCAGCCCGTATTCCCGATCCGAGGAAGCTCCCCGAGGTCCCGCCCAGGGAATGGGTCGCCCGGATGCTGGCGAAGCACGGGCCGCTGCAGATCTCCGAGAATGCCCGAAAAGTCCTGGAACGGCGATACCTCAAGCAGGATCCCCCGGGGGGAACGCTCGAGACCCCCGAGGAGATGACGGCGCGGGTATCCTACAACATCGCCCTGGCGGAAGGGTACTTCTACGGCGCGATCCCCGAGGTGGTGCTCCGGTGGGCGGAAACCTTCTACGGGATGATTTCCCGCCTCGATTTCATGCCGAACTCCCCCACCCTGATGAACGCGGGACGGGAGCTGCAGCAGCTGTCCGCCTGCTTCGTCCTTCCGGTCGACGACTCGATGGATTCGATCTTCGAGGCGGTCAAGAACACCGCCCTGATCCACAAGAGCGGCGGGGGGACCGGGTTCTCCTTCTCACGGCTCCGGCCGAAGCACGACGTGGTCAAGTCGACCAAGGGGATCTCCTCGGGACCGATCTCCTTCATGACCGTGTTCGACGCGGCGACGGAGACCATCAAGCAGGGGGGGACGCGGCGCGGCGCGAACATGGGGATCCTCCGGGTGGACCACCCGGACGTCCTCGACTTCATCACCTGCAAGACGAAGAACGACCGGCTGAACAACTTCAACATCTCCGTCGCCCTGACGGAGGGCTTCATGAAGGCGGTCGAGGAGGGGGGCGACTACCCTCTCGTGAACCCCCATTCCCGGGAGGTCGTCGCGCGCTTCTCCGCCCGGGAGGTCTTCGAGAAGATCGTGGACGCCGCATGGAGGAACGGGGAGCCGGGGATCATCTTCCTGGACCGGATCAACCGGGACAACCCGACTCCCAAGCTCGGGGAGATCGAGAGCACGAACCCGTGCGGGGAACAGCCGCTGCTCCCCTACGAGAGCTGCAACCTGGGCTCGATCAACCTGGCGAACATGGTCACCGGGGAGAACGGCTCCACCCGGATCGACTACGACAGGATCAAGAGGACGATCCACGAATCGATCCGGTTCCTCGACAACGTGATCGACATGAACTGCTATCCCCTCCCGGAGATCCGCCGGATGACGATGGGGAACCGGAAGGTCGGGCTGGGGGTGATGGGATTCGCCGACATGCTGATCCGGCTCGGCGTCCCCTACGACTCGGACGAGGCGCTCTCCGTCGGGCAGGAGGTGATGAGCTTCTTCCAGGAGGAGTCCCGGAACGCGTCCGCCCTGCTGGCGCACGAGCGGGGGGCATTCCCGAACTTCGAGATCAGCCGGTACCGGGACAACGGAAACATCCCGCTGCGCAACGCCACCACGACCACGATCGCCCCCACCGGAACGATCAGCATCATCGCGGGCTGCAGCAGCGGGATCGAGCCGGTCTTCGCGCTCTCCTTCGTCCGCAACGTGATGGACAACGACCACCTCGTCGAGACCCACCCGCTCTTCGAGAAGGAATTGAGGCGGCGGGGGCTCTACTCCGAGGAGCGGATGCGGGAAATATCCCGGAAGGGAACGCTGCGGGAGGTCGACGGGATGCCCGACGAGGTCCGGAGGGTCTTCGTGACCGCCCACGACATCTCCCCGGAGGCGCACCTGCGGATGCAGGCGGCGTTCCAGAAATTCGTCGACAACGCGGTGTCCAAGACGGTGAACTTCCCCTCGACCGCCACCCGGGAGGAGATCCGGAAAGTCTACCTCCTCGCCTACCGCCTCGGCTGCAAGGGAGTGACCGTATACCGGGACAAGAGCCGGGAGGAGCAGGTCCTGAACATCGGAGAGGTGAACAAGGGGACCGCCGCGTCCGGCACGCCGTCCGAGAACAAGGCTCCGGCGGGCGAGCCCGGCTTCGTCACCCGCCGTCCGCGCCCCGACACCCTGCTGGGGGTCACCCGGGAGATGACGACCAGCTGCGGGAAGCTCTACGTGACGATGAACCGGGACGAGAGGGGGTTCTTCGAGGTCTTCAACCAGATGGGGAAGGCGGGCGGATGCGCGGCCTCCCAGTCGGAGGCGATCGGGCGCCTCGTCTCCCTCTCGCTCCGCTCCGGGGTCGACCCGGCGATGGTCGTCAAGCAGCTCAAGGGGATCTCCTGCCATCTCCCCTCGTGGGCGGGGAACGGCGGGAAGATCATGTCGTGCGCGGACGCCGTCGCGAAGTCGATCGAGTGGTACCTGGAGAACGTCGACAAGATGTTCACCGGGTTCGCCAGGCCGGTGGAGGATCCCGCCCGGGCCCAGGCCGCTCCCCGGCAGAGCGCCCCCGGGGAGTCGCAGGAGATCGCGCGCGGCGCCTGCCCCGACTGCGGGAGCCAGGTCGAGATGCAGGAAGGTTGCCTCAAGTGCCGGTCCTGCGGGTTCTCGGAGTGCTAGCCGCAGGGGAATCTTCTTTCGCGACGCCGGATCCTTGAGGGAGACCCGTGAAAGCGGCACCGGCCCCGTTCGTCACCTTCGAGGGGATCGAGGGATCCGGGAAGACGACCCAGATCCGGCGGCTCTCCGCCTACCTGGACCGTAAGGGGATCGCCCACCTCGTCACCCGGGAACCCGGGGGAACCCCCCTGGCCGACGAGATCCGCTCCCTCCTGCTCTCCCGCCGCGAGGAACCGGTATTCCCGGAAGCGGAGCTTCTGCTGTACGAGGCCGCGCGGGCGCAGCATGTTCGGGCCGTCATCCGGCCCGCCCTGGAACTCGGAAGGGCGGTCCTCTGCGACCGCTTCTGCGACGCGACATCCGCCTACCAGGGATTCTCCCGGGGGATCGAGGAATCGCGGATCGACTGGCTGAACGCCTTCGCCGCCGGCGGGCTCTCCCCGGACCTGACCTTCCTGTTCGACATCTCCCCGGAGGAGGGGATCCGGCGGATCGGCGGCCGCGGAAACCTTCCGGACCGGATCGAGTCGGAGTCGCGGGAGTTTCACCGGGTCGTCCGGGAGGGATACCTCCGCCTCCTGGAGCGCTTCCCCGGGCGGATCCTCCGGGTCGACGCCTCCCTGCCCGAGGACGACATCTTCCGCCGGCTCCAGTCGGCGGTAGCGGAGCGCTTCGGATGGTAGCCGCCCTCTCGTCGGTCCGGGGGCAGGATCGGGCCGTCGGACTGCTGCTCCGGTACCTCGAAACCGGCCGGGTCCCGCACGGCCTCCTCTTCTCCGGGGAGGAAGGGATCGGGAAGGAGACGGCGGCCCTCGGGTTCGCGGCGGCCCTGTTCTGCCGGTCCCGCTCCGGGACGGACGCCTGCGGAGCCTGTCCCGATTGCCGGCTGCTCCGGTCGGGGTCCCACCCCAACTTCCTCCGGGTATCCCCGGAGAATCTTTCCATTTCGATCGACGATATCCGGCTGCTCCAGGAAGAGCTCTCCCTGAAGTCCTTCTCCGACCGTCCCCGGGTCGTGCTGATCCTCCCGGCCGACCGGATGACCGTGCAGGCGGCGAACGCCCTCCTGAAGACGCTCGAGGAGCCGCCCCCGGCGACCCACCTCCTGCTCGTGGCCCACCGGATCTCGCGCCTTCCGGCGACGATCGTCTCGCGCTGCCAGAAGGTTTCCTTCGTTCCCCTCCCCGCGGAAACGGTGGAACGGATCCTCGCCGGGCTCCCCGGCAAGGGCGCCCGGCGCCCGCAGGAAGAGATCCGCTGGGCGGCGGCATGCTCCGGGGGAAGCCCCGGCCGCGCGCTGGCCGCGCTGGAGGAGGAGGACGGGGAGCGCCGGGAGTGGCTGCGGCTGCTCTCCTCCTTCGACCCCGCCGCGGTCTTCGCCAAGGCGGCGGCCTGGAAGGGGGGGGGGGATCTGGGACCGCGGATCGCGGCGCCGCTGTCGCTCGTGCGGGATGCCGCCATGATCTCCTCGGGGGGAAAAGAGGGTATAATGAACGAGGATCTGTCGGCCGACCTTTCCTCCCTGGCCGGACGCAGGTCCGCGGGCGAATGGACCCGCGCGTTCCAGGAGCTTCTTTCCATGTCCCGCACGCCTCCGCAGCTCCAGAAGCCGTTGATGCTGGAGGCGTTTTTGTTCGAATTTTTCGGGAAGGACTAGCGCAGGGATGGATCTGGCCGGAATCCGGCTTCGCGGCGTCAGCAAGATGTACCACTTCGACTGCACCGGCGTCCCGGTGGGGCGCGGCGACTACGCCGTGGTCCAGACGGAGCGGGGCCCGGTCGTGGGGGAGGTGGTCCAGCGGATCGACGATCTCCCCCCCTCCGCCGGAACGGGGTCGTACACGAAGGTCGTCCGCACCGCCACCGCCGACGACCTGCGCGCCCACCAGGAGAACGCGAAGCGGGAGGCGGAGGCCCACGCGTTCTGTCTCCGGAGGATCGAGGCGCGCGCCCTTCCGATGAAGCTCGTCCGGACGGAGATCCTTCTGGACCGGAGCAAATCGATCTTCTACTTCACCGCGGACGGCCGGGTCGACTTCCGCGAACTCGTCAAGGACCTCGCCCACGAGCTGCGGTCCCGCATCGAGATGCGGCAGATCGGCGTCCGGGACGAGGCGAGGATGGTCGGCGGGGTCGGCCCCTGCGGGAAAGAGTTCTGCTGCGCCTCCTTCCTGAACGAGTTCGAGCCGATCACGGTCCGGATGGCCAAGGACCAGAACCTCTCCCTGAACCCCGCGAAGCTCTCCGGCGTCTGCGGCCGGCTGATGTGCTGCCTGCTCTACGAGCACGAGGGGCGGCGCAAGCACAAGGAGTGCGGCGGCTGCGCGCCCGGAGCGGGGGATCGCGGGGGTGCGGAAGGGAACGACGGCGGGGGCGGAGAGAAGGCCGGCGGCACCCCGGGGGAACCCTCCCCGTGAAGCGGACCTTCTACATCACCACCCCCATCTACTACGTCAACGACGTCCCCCACATCGGGCACGCCTACACGACGATCGCCGCCGACGCCCTCGCCCGGTATCACCGGATGCAGGGGAAGAAGGTCTTCTTCCTCACCGGGACCGACGAGCACGGGGAAAAGGTGAACAAGAGCGCCGTGAAGCTCGGGCTTGCGCCGCGGGAGCTGGCCGACCGGGTGGTGACCCGCTTCCAGGGCCTGACCCCGGCGCTCCACGTCTCCAACGACGATTTCATCCGCACCTCGGAGCCGCGGCACTACGCCTCCGTCCAGCACCTCTTCCGGAAGTCCTTCGCCAAGGGGGACATCTACCTCGGGGAATACGAGGGATGGTACTGCACCCCCTGCGAGTCCTACTGGACCGAGCTGCAGCTGTCCGAGGGGAACTGCCCCGAGTGCCGCCGCCCCGCCGAGAAGCGGAAGGAGCCCTCCTACTTCTTCCGGCTGTCGAAGTACCAGAGGCCGCTGCTCGACTATTATGCCCGGAACCCCAAGTTCATCCGGCCCGAGAGCCGCCGCAACGAGGTGGTCTCCTTCGTGGAGGGGGGCCTGAACGACCTCTCCCTCTCCCGCACCTCCCTCTCCTGGGGGATCCCGGTCCCCGACCATCCCGGCCACGTGATCTACGTCTGGTACGACGCGCTGACGAACTACATCACCGGCCTGGGGTACCCCGGCGGCGGGGAGCGCTTCGACACCTTCTGGCCCGCCGACATCCACCTGGTGGGGAAGGACATCCTCCGCTTCCACGCGATCTACTGGCCGGCGTTCCTGCTCTCCGCGGAAGTCCCGCCCCCCCTGGGGGTGTTCGCCCACGGCTGGTGGACCGTCGAGGGGCAGAAGATGAGCAAGTCGCTGGGGAACGTCGTCGACCCCTACGAGATGGTGCAGACCTACGGGGCGGACGCCTTCCGCTACTTCCTCCTGCGGGAGGTCCCCTTCGGGCTCGACGGCGACTTCTCGAAGAAGGCGCTCGTGCACCGGACCAACTCGGAGCTGGCGAACGACTTCGGGAACCTGCTGAACCGGACGCTGGGGATGCTCGGAAAATATTTCGGGGGAACGGTGCCGGAGCCGGGCCCCGCGGAGGGAGAGGACCCCGGGCTGATCGCGAAGGCCGCCGAGGCGCGGCGGGCTGTGGGCGAGGCGATGGAGGAGCTGCAGCTGCACAAGGCGCTTACCGCCGCGTGGGAGCTGGTGAAGGCGGCGAACAAGTATGTCGACGCCTCCGCCCCCTGGGTCCTCGCCCGCGATCCCGGAAAGCGGGGTCGGCTGGGCGCGGTCCTCTACAACGTCCTCGAGGCGACCCGCATCTGCGTGCTGCTGACAGCCCCCTTCCTCCCGGCCGCCTCCCAGACGATGTGGGAAGCGCTCGGGTGCGGGGGAAGCGTGGAGAAGGCGGTCCTCCCGGAGGCGGGCGCCTGGGGGGGCTTGCGGACCGGCGCCGTCCTGCCCAAGTCGGCGGTCGTCTTCCCCCGGATCGAAGAGTAGGACGCCGGCTCCGGCCGGACACGGCGATGCAGTCCCGCAAAGCGTTCATCGGCTTCGGCTTGCTCCGCCCGGGAAACGCTCCATCGTGGGACGCCGATGTACTTTGATACCCACGCGCATCTGGACCTTGCCCCCCTGTGCCACGAGGAGGAGAAGGTGGTGCGCCGCGCCCGGGAGGCGGGGGTTTCCCACATCGTCACGATCGGGATCGACGCGGAGCGGTCGGAAACGGCGATCGCGATCGCCCACCGGCACGCCGGCGTCTACGCATCGGTCGGGCTGCACCCGCACGACGCCTCCGGCTGCTCCGACGCGGAGCTGGAGCGGCTCGACCGGCTCTCCCGGTGCGACAAGGTGGTCGCGATCGGGGAGACGGGGCTCGACTTCTTCCGGGACCGGTCGCCCCGGGAGCGCCAGCGCGCCGCCTTCCGGGAGCAGATCCGCCTCGCCCGCCGCAGGAACCTCCCCGTCATCGTCCACGACCGCGACGCCCACGACGAGGTGCTCGCCATCCTGGCGGAGGAGAAGGCGGACGAGACGGGCGGGATCATCCACTGTTTCTCCGGGGACCTGGCCATGGCGCAAAAGGCCTCCCGTCTGAACTTCCTCGTCTCGATCCCGGGAGCGATCACCTACCGCGGGGCCGAAGCGCAGGTCGACGCGGTACGCAGCCTTCCCCTGGAGCGGCTGCTCATCGAGACCGATTGCCCCTTCCTGGCGCCGGTCCCGCACCGGGGGAAGACGAACGAGCCGGCCTACGTCCCTCTGGTGGCGCAGCGGATCGCGGAGATCAAGGGGCTGTCGCCGGAGGACGTGGGCCGGGTCACATCGCTGAACGCGAAGAGGATCTTCCGGATCCCCGCCGACGAGGAGGTCCGCGTCGCCTACCGGATCCGCAACTCCCTCTATCTCAACATCACGAACCGCTGCACGAACGCCTGCGTCTTCTGCGCGAAGCGAAGCGACTTCCACGTCAAGGGGCACTTCCTGAAGCTTCCGGGAGAGCCGGGCGTGGCGGAGGTCCTGGCGGAAGCGGGCGACCCGGCGCCCTACGACGAGGTCGTCTTCTGCGGATTCGGGGAGCCGCTGCTGCGGCTCGAAGAGATGAAAACGATCGCGAAAACGCTCAAAGGCCGGGGAGCCAGGATCCGGGTGAACACCGACGGGCTGGGAAACCTCGTGCACGGGCGCAACATTCTCCCGGAGCTTTCGGGACTGGTGGACGCCCTCTCCGTGTCGCTGAACGCCCCGGACGCGCGGACCTACGCGAAGTTCTGCCCGAGCCGGTACGGGGAGGCCTCCCATCCCGCGATCCTCGACTTTCTCCGGGAGGCGGTGCGTCACATCCCCTCGGTGTCCGCCACCGCGGTGGCCCTTCCCGGCCTCGACCACGAGGCGGTCCGGCGGCTGGCCGAATCGATCCCCGGCGTCTCCTTCCGCCTGCGCTCGTACGACGAGGTGGGGTAGCGGATCTTCCCGGAACTACTTGCCGGGCTTTCCCGCGAAGAGGTACCGCTCGAACATCCGCTGGTATTCGGTCCAGCGCGCCCCTTCGGGGAGGTCCTCCACGGCGTCCCGGAAGGCGGCCACCTTCGCGTCCATGTTCTCCACGAAGTGGAGGATGACCGCCTCGAGCGTCTTGGGGCGCTTCGGGGAGCCGTACTCGAGCTCGCCGTGGTGGGAGAGGATCATGTGCTTGAGCAGCATCGTCTTCTCCGGGGGGAACCGCTCGATCTTCGCGCACTCGGAGGCGACCCACTCCGCCCCCATGTAGAGGTGGCCGAGGAGCCGCCCCTCGTCGGTGTATTCGAAGGCCCCCTCGTAGGAGAGCTCCTCCACCTTGCCGATGTCGTGCAGGAGCGCCCCGGCCACCAGGAGATCGGCGTCCACCCCCTCGTAGTGGGAGGCGAGGGATGTGCAGATCCCGGCCACCGAGACGGTGTGCTCGAGCAAGCCCCCGATGTAGTCGTGGTGCATCCGCTTCCCCCCGGGAGCCTTCCGGAACCGCGTCGACGTCTCCGTAGCCGGGGGGTCGGGAAAGACCCTCGCGAGCAGGCGGGAGAGGTCCGGGTCCTTCACCGCGGCGACGAAGCCCTGCAGCTGCGCCCAGAGCGGATCGATCCCCTTCTTGGTCACCGGGAGGAACTCGGAGAGGTCGGCGGCCCCTTCCGCCTTGCGCACGTCGTGCACCTTGAGTTGAATTCGGCCCTGGTACACGATGGCGTTCCCGCTCGCCTCGACGATGTCGTCGCGCTCGAACCGCTTCGCGATCTCCTCCGCCCGGTCCCAGACCCGGCACTCCACCTGGCCGGTCCGGTCACGAAGGGAGAGGTTGATATAGGCCTTCCCGGAGTTGCTCACCATCACCGCCTTGTTGTTCACCAGGAAAAGGTCTTTTACCTGCTCCCCTTCCCGGATATCCTTCACGAACTTCGCCTTGGGCATCAGTGTTTCGTCCTTCCTTCGGAATAGCGTTCGAGGATCCGGAGCGCGGCGCGGATTCCGTCCACCGCGGAGGAGACGATCCCCCCCGCGTGCCCCGCCCCTTCTCCCACAGGATACAGCCCTTTCACCGTCGCCGACTCGTAATTCTCCCGCACGATCCGCACCGGCGACGAGGTTCGCGACTCCACGGCGTACAGCGTCGCCTCCTGGGTGGCGAACCCCCGCATCGACTCCCCGAACCGGCGCATCGCGTACCGGATCTCCTCCTCGACCTTCTCCGGAAGGATGCCGCCCAGGTTGGCCCGCACGGCGCGGGGCGCCCGAACCCGCCCCCGCGAGAGGTTCCGGTCGGCGCCGGAGAGGAAGGTCGACAGGTTCATCGCGGGGACGCCGTACTCCCCGCCCCCCTTCCGGAAGGCGGCCTCCTCCAGCCGCTCCTGGAAGGAGATCCCGGCCAGCACCCCCTCTCCTCCGAACTCGTCCGGCCCGACCTGGGCCACGATCCCGCTGTTCGCGAAGCCGGAGTCCCGGGCGTGGGAGCTCATCCCGTTCACCGGCAGCCCCCCCGGCGCGGAGGAGGCGGACAGCACCTCGCCTCCCGGGCACATGCAGAAGGAGTAGACCCCCCTGCCCGAGGGGGTCCGCACCGCCAGCCGGTAGTCGGCCGGCGGCAGGGCGGGACTGCCGGCCATCCGCCCGTACTGGATCCGGTCGATCAGCGCCTGCGGATGCTCCACCCGGAACCCCACGGCGAACGGTTTGGCCGACATCCGGACGCCCCGGTCGTGGAGCATCCGGATCGTGTCCCGCGCGGAGTGTCCTACGCCCAGGACGAGGACCTCGCAGGGGATCGTCTCCCCGGTGGAGAGGGTGACGGCGCGGAGGCGCCCCCCCTCCGCCGAGAGGTCGTCCACCCTCGCCCCGAACCGCACCTCGGCTCCCAGCGCCTCGAGTTCCGCCCGCATCTTCCGGCAGAAGCCGCGCAGCCGGTCGGTCCCCACGTGCGGCTTCGCCTCCTTCGGCAGGTCCGCGAGGCCGGAGCCGCGCGCGAAGACCGAAATCACATGCTCCACGAGCGGATCGCCGATCCTCGTTCCGAGCTTCCCGTCGGAGAAGGTCCCCGCCCCTCCCTCGCCGAACTGGACGTTGCTCTCGGGGTCGAGGACCCCCCGGGACCAGAACCCGGCCACCTGCCCGACCCTCTCCTCCACCGGCCGTCCCCGCTCCAGGACCAGGGGAGGGGCCCCGTGCCGGGCGAGCGTCAGCGCCGCGAAGAGTCCCGCCGGTCCGGCTCCGACGACGACCGGCCGAAGGGCGGGAGCCGGAACGGGAGCGGACGGGAACGGATCCGGAGGGGGCTCGATCCGGCGCGCGGACGGGACCCGCGAGCAGACCGCTTGCTCGAGCCCGTCGGACCGCAACGACAGGTCCGCCGAGAAGACCCGGCGGACGGCCCCTTTCCGCCGCGCGTCGAAGCCGCGCCGCGCGACCGAAAAGTGCACCACCTCCTCCCGGGGAACTCCTATAATGAGGAGGACTCTCTCCAGGAGGCGATCCTCCGGGAATCCCGCCGGGACCCGGATGTCTGAAATGCGGACGGCCAAACGGTACCTCCCCCTTCTTATGCTGCTCCCCGCGCTCGTCCTCGCGGCCGCTTCCCCGTCCTGCAGGACGCTGGTCCGGGAGAGCTTCCGGTCCCCGAAGGTGCGGGTGACCGACGTGGCCCTCGTCTCGAACCCGCTGGCCGACCCCCGCAGGCCCTGGGAATTCCTCCTGAGCCTCGAGGTGAACAACCGGAACGACTACCCCCTGCGGGTCGCCTACGTGGCCTACTCCGCGACCCTCGGACGCGAAACGGTGGCGGACGGGGAGCACAACGACGATATCCGGATCGACGCGTCTGGGCTGACCGTGGTCCAGGTCCCCCTATCGATCCGCCCCGAGTCGATGGAGGCGGCGCTGCGGCAGGTGCTTTCGGGGCGCGCCGTGTCCTACGAGTTCAACGGGTCGGTCGGGCTGCGCACCCCGGTGATCGGCGTCGTGCGGATCCCCTTCTCGAAGACCGGCGGCTTCGACCCGTTGGAGGTTCTCAAGCGGAAGGGGTTCGGGGTCAATTGACCGGGCCCGGCGGCTCGCTCCCCGCGAGAACCGCCAGGAGGTTCTCCGCCGCGAGCCGGCCCATCCGCTCCCGCGTTTCCCGGGTCGCGCTTCCCAGGTGCGGGAGGAGCACCGCCCCGGGCGCGGACAGCAGCCCGGGATGGACCTCCGGCTCCTTCTCGTAGACATCCAGCCCCGCCCCGAAGATCCTTCCCTCCGAGAGCGCCAGCGCCAGCGCCGCCTCGTCCACCACCTCTCCCCGGGCGACGTTCACCAGGACCGCCTCCTTCTTCATCCGGAGCAACCGCTCCCGGCCGATCATCCCGCGCGTCTTTTCCGTCAGGGGAACGCTGAGGAGGACGAAATCGCTCTCCGCCAGCAACTCCTCCAGGGGGAAGTGCTCCGCCCGCAGCTCCTTCTCCCGGACGGAGGGCAGCCGGTTCCGGTTGTGGTAGAGCACCCGCATCTCGAACCCGCGGGCCCGGAGGGCGACGGCGCTGCCGATCTTCCCCATCCCCACGATCCCGAGGGTCCTCCGGAAGACCGGAACGCCCAGGAACCCCCACGGGTCCCAGCCGGTGAACTTCCCCTCCCGGAGGAACCGCTCCGAATCCGGGAACCGCCTCGCGGCGGCCAGCAGCAGCCCGAAGGCGAGGTCGGCCGTCGCCTCGGTGAGGACCCCCGGGGTGTTGCACACCCGGATCCCCCGCCGCGTCGCCTCGGGGATGTCGATGTTGTTCACCCCGACGGCGAAGGTGGAGATGACCCGCAGACCCCCGCCGGCCGCATCCATCAGGGAGGCGTCGATCCGGTCCGCGAGGGTGCAGAGGATCCCGGCGGCCCCCGGGACCAGGCGGAGAAGCTCCTCCCGGGGCATCGGCCCGTCGCCGTCGGGCCACACCGCCGACGCCGCCTCCCCGATCCGGACCGGGGACACCCCCGGGAGCCTCCGTGTGATCACCACCCTCGGCCTGTCCGCCATTCCCTCAAGTATAGGGATCTCCGCGGAACTTTTCACCAGAAAGCGGAGCCGTCCCCTGCTCGACCCGCGACCGGGGACCCGAAGCGATGCGGGGGGGGTCGACGAGTAGCCGAGGGGACCTCCCCCGCGAGCCAGGGTCCCTGGTTGCGGGCGAAGCAAGCCGAAGGAGGGGGGATGAGCGGAGATAAAAAGAAGTTCCGACAGCGGAGGGCAG